>JAUHYJ010000448.1 GCA_030425785.1 Acidimicrobiia bacterium
CCAGGAGGAGGCTGGTCTCACGGTAGGGGCGTCGATGGAGCAGCCATGCGGGCTGCAGTTCGACGCGCAGACCGCCCTGCGCCACCGGGCCGCCGCGAAGCCGGCGTCAGCAGGCGCGGCGGCCCGGCGTCTCGTCACCCGCCGCCGCCACGCTTCCGACGTTCCCGCGGCGCGCCGCCGCGGCGCGTCGCATCCGCCGCAAGTCCGCGGCGCTGCTGCGACCGCCCCCGCACCCGGCGAGCACGGTGATCGGAAGGTCGAGCTGGCCGCCGGTCATCAGCCGCAGCTTGGCCATCTGGTTCGCGATCGCGTCCATGCCGGTGTAGAGGAAGTTCGAGAACATCATGTGGAGGACGGGCCGGTAGCCGGCCGCGGCGAGGCCGACCGCCATCCCGGTGAGCGTCGCCTCACAGATGGGCGTGTTGCGGATGCGGTCGCGCCCGAATCGGTCGAGCAGGCCGCGGGTGTCACCCATGATCGACAGCTCGACGTCTTCGCCGAAGACGATCACCTTCGGATCGCGTTCCATCTCCTCGATCAGACCGGCGGTGATCGCCTCGGTGAGCCGTTGCTTGGCCATCAGACGGTGCGTCCCGCGAACATCAGGCGCCGAGGCAGATCGGGGTCGGGAGGAGTCCCCGCCTCGGCGAACGCCACCGCAGCGTCGACCCGCGCCGTGATGTCGGCGTCGATCGCGTCGAGCCGGTCGTGGGTGGCGGTGCCGTCGGCGAGCAGGTGTGCGGCCAGGCGGGCGATCGGGTCGCGACCGCGCCACGCCTCGACGTCGTCGTCGGTGCGGTAGCCGTCGTCGCCGAGGATGAACTTCTCGCGCTCCATGTGGCCGTGGATGCGGTACGTGTGCGCTTCGAGGAATGTCGGCCCGTCGCCGGCACGGGCCCGGGCGACCGCGTCGGCGGCCGCCTGCCAGACGGCGGCCAGGTCGTTGCCGTCGCACTCGACGGCCGGAATGCCGTAGGCGCCGGCGCGGTCGCCCAACCGGCCGGCGGTGATGTCGACCGACGGCGTGAACTCGGAGAACTGGTTGTTCTCGCACACGAACACGAGCGGCAGCTGCCAGAGCGCGGCGACGTTCATCGTCTCGGCGAGCACGCCCTGGTTGGCGGCACCGTCGCCGAAGAAGCA
Organism: Acidimicrobiia bacterium; assembly: GCA_030425785.1. GTDB lineage: Bacteria > Actinomycetota > Acidimicrobiia > Acidimicrobiales > Ilumatobacteraceae > Ilumatobacter. The sequence continues at coordinate 1,144 of JAUHYJ010000448.1, forward strand.
CACGGCGACACGGTGGTCCCCGTGTTCGTCGGGCCCGTCCAGATGGGCCCCGAACGCGGCGCCGGTCGCGATCGCCATGCCACCGGCGACGATGCCGTTGGCGCCGAGGATGCCCTTCGACACGTCGGCGACGTGCATCGAGCCGCCCATCCCCTGGCAGATGCCCTCGGCCTTCCCCCAGATCTCGGCGAACATCGCATCGAGGTCGCCACCCTTGGCCAGGAAGTGCCCGTGCCCCCGATGGGTCGACGTCAGATGGTCGGGTTCGTCGAGGTGGGCGCACACGCCGGTCGCCACGGCCTCCTGACCGATGTACAGGTGCACGGCGCCGGGGATGCTGCCGGCGGCGAACTCGGCGCCGAGCCGCTCCTCGGCCCGCCGGATGAGCAGCATCGTCTCGTACGCGGCGAGGAGGTCGTCGTGCGTGGGTGCGGACACGAGCCGACCGTAGATCGACCGACCGAAGCCGCCACCACCGTGGTTCGTACTCGGCGAATGGCGGCGCGCCGCGTCCGTCTACCTCGGCGCTCGACCGTGCCCCATGAGCGGGGCCATGCGCTCGCCCCGATCCACGGCCCGCACCGAAGTCGCGCCGTTTCGGATCGGAGTTCCTCGATCCCCACCCGGGTCATCCTGCGACCCGATGCCTCCCGCTCCTCCCGGCGTGACCGCCGTCGATGGAACGTGCCCGGGGTGGGATTCGAACCCACACTCCACTTGCGTGAACGGGGGGTTTAAGCCCCCTGTGTCTGCCAGTTCCACCACCCGGGCCGGTGTCTGCGCTCGCACGCTAGTGGCGCCGGGTCGACGCGATGATTCGAAACGTTGCGCGAACACCACGCGGCGCGCCGGTTGCAGCACGACGGGTCGTCGTACCCTCCGGTCATGCGTCGCGTGGTCGCCGCCATCGTGTGCCTGGTGGGCACGGCCTGCGCCGCGCAGTCGGCGCCGCCGGCCACCACGATCGGGTCGACCGGCCCGGTGCCGGCACCCACCGTCTCCGCCGGCGATGCCGACGCCGCGACCGCCGCGTTCGAGGATCTGATCGACGAGATCGAGGCCGGCACCTTCGACACGGCCGACATCACCGTCGCCACGGCCGACGCAGACGCCCGTCACGCATGGTTGCTCAGCGACCTGTTGCGGTTCGTGACCGACGAGCTGGTGATCGACACGACCGTCGCCGAGTTCGACCGGCTCACCGGCAGCGACCTGACCGCTCGCGAGGTCTCCTTCCGCACCGCGTGGAACGAGATGACGAACCGACTGATCGCCTGGGACACGCCTGCGCCGCCCGACTACCAGCGGCTGAAGGGCAGGCTGTTCACCCTGATCGAGCCGCGCTGGGCACCCTTCTTCGACGACCCCGACGCCACGGTCGACTGGCGATGGCTGAGCTGGGGCGGCGTCTTCATCGACGACCGTCCGCTCGGCACCGTCGACCCGTGCCCCTCCCCCGGCTGCATCCCCGCCCTCGACGACCCCGAGCTCGTCCCGGCTGCCGACGGTGGCTGGTACGACGACGATGCGATCGTGTTCGGCGTGACCGAGGGGGACGAGGCGGTCGCCTTCCCCAAGAACATCATGGAGGTGCACGAGATGGTGAACATCACCATCGGTGGGCGCCGCTTCGGCATCCCGTACTGCACCCTGTGTGGGTCGGCGCAGGCCTACCTGACGGACGACACCGCCGGGGAACCGCTCGTGCTGCGGACCACCGGGTTGCTCAGCCGGTCGAACAAGGTGATGTTCGACCTGACGACGATGTCGCTGTTCGACACCTTCACGGGCGAGGCGGTCAGCGGACCGCTGCTCGACGAAGGCGTCGTGCTCGACCAACGCACGGTGACGGTCACCACGTGGGGCGAGTGGAAGACGGCCCATCCCGACACGCGGATCGTCGCCGAGGACGGCGGCATCGGGCGCGACTACCCCGACGACCCGCTGGGCGGCCGTGACGACGACGGCCCGATCTTCCCGATCGGCGACGTCGACGCCCGACTGCCGGTGCAGGCGCCGGTGATCGGTGTGATCGTCGGCGAACGGGCACTCGCGTTCGAGCGTGCCGCGCTCGACACAGCGGACGGCACGGACGGCGCCGTCGTCGCCGAGCTCGACGGCGTCCGGGTCATCCGTTCGGCCGGTGGGTACACGGCCGAGACCGACGACGGGCCCATCGCCGCCCACGAGGCGTTCTGGTTCGCCTGGAGCCAGTTCCACCCCGAGACCGGGCTCTGGACGGGCTGACCGGTCAGGCGACGCGCGCCGCAGGCACCTCGGCTGCGCTGCAGGCGTCCCACAGCTCGGCCCGCAACCGATCGGCCGCCGGAGCCACCAGCCGGTTGGCGACGACCACCCCTTCGATCATGTCCGCGAGCACGGCCGCCCACGGCCGCTCACGGAGCCGGACCGACACGATGGCCCCGTCACCCCGCCGGCGCAACGTGCGATCGACGCCCACCAGCCTCGGCGGGCACCGGAAACTCGGCCCGATCAACCCCCGACGACGTGCCTCGCGTGTGAGCGTGCGCGCAGCGGCCGCGAACTCGGCCGCCGAACCGGTGTCGGGGTGCGGGTGGGACATGCCTCCATCATGCGCGAGGGCTGTCACAGGGTTTCGGTAGCGTCGACCTCGATGCCGCCCGAGGTCGAGTTCACGCCATTGCAGACCAAGACGCTCGG
>JAUHYJ010000449.1 GCA_030425785.1 Acidimicrobiia bacterium
GTTCTCGGGCCCTTCGGATCCGAAGTGCTCGTGCAGGCGAATGGGCACGTTGTATTCCTTGCCTAAACGAATATAGAGTTCCGCGATTTCTTCGCTGGCGAGCATGCAGCCCATGTGGCCGTCGAAGTGCGTGAATTCGATGCCGGCCGCTTCGGCTGCTTCGATCTGGGCCCGGACTTCCTTTTCAACTTCTTCGATATCCGCCGTCTCGGCAAAAGCTGAGGTGCTGCTGTGAAAATGACCAAACTCGTCGACCAGCGAAGGGGCCGAATCCGCTCCGACGAGGGGGCCCCATTTGTAGAGATCCCACTCAGCGGTGAGTGTGATGTGGACGCCGAGGTCCGCTTCGGGATGGTCCTTCGCGTATTCGGTTACCTCCGTTACCCAAGGGGTATTCATCATCACACTGGCCGAAGTCACAACGCCTTCCTCCATTGCCTTGAAGGTCGCCTGGTTTTTCGAGTGTGCCAGGCCGAGGTCGTCTGCGATCGAGCCGTACTCCCCCTTGGGATCGATGACCGCGAGGTAGCGCTGCGGTCCGTACACCGCCCGTAGGCGGCGGATGAGCGCCTTGACCGTGGCGGACTTGCCGAACCCGACCGAACCCATCACGATCATGTTCGGGTTCGTGAGGTGCTGGGCTCCGTAGAACTCGAACGGGTCGAAGTAGAAGCCCCGGAACCCTCCGGTCACGTCGGCCCCGATCAGCGCGCCGCGCTCGCCGAATCCGGCCGAGGTATGGAACGGGTAGACCGACCGCAGGTGTGCGAGCGTCGAGCGCGACCAGTCGACGGGGATGCCGACCCGCCCGCCGCCGGGTCGCGCCCTCGAGGTCGGGTCTTCCTTCGACTCGCTGGCCGGAGCGGCTGACTCGAACTGCGCCGACCGGCCTTCGACGCGGCGTTCCGACGGGAGTGCACGACCTCGTCGCTTCGATGCCCTGCGCCGTCGGGTCCTCACGACCACACGCCTCGACGGACCGAGCGGCCGAGGGGAAGCGATGCGACCCATCCCTCGCCCTGGCGTGCGGAGAGCGATCGGATGTCGAGCATCGACTGGGCTGCGTCCTGTTCGACCTGCGCGCAGGCCTCGTACAACTCGTCCAGCGTTGCCGCCGTCACGGTGACGAATCCGACGTGGCGGAACTCGGGATGTCCGGAGGCGAGCTCCTGCTCGCGCGATTCCACGTCGTCGATGCGGCGACGTTCTCGCGCCGTCGAGCGGAAGCCCTTGCGGGACTTCTCGTCCCGGTCCGATTCCAGCGACGTGAGTTGACGGTTCGCCTCGCGTGCCGCCTGCGCGATCGGAACGGGTTCCATCACCATCGTGACCGTTCGGGTCTGGCCGCCGCCGACCATCAGCGGGCTCATCCACTCGGCAGACACCGGGAGCATCGGCCAGCCGACCACCCGATACGACCGGTGAAACGATCCGTCGACTCGACAGTGGTTCCAGTCGGCGTCGGCCGCCATCGGACCCCACTCGGCTGCTCCGTGACCGGCAGCAGCGGCGAGCGACGACGCCACGCTGGCCGGAGAGCGGGTCGGGTCCGAACGCAACCGGACCGCAGTGGCGATCTCGGTAGGCGACAGCGGACTCGAGACCACGAGCCCGGCCGACGTCAGCCGCGCTGCGAGCTGGCTCGCCTCGGCGACCAGCGCGTCTGCGCTCACGTCCCAAGAACTACGGCCGCGACGCCCCGGAGTCCGCCGCACGTCGGCCGTGAGCGTCAGCAAGACGTCATGAGCGATCGTCGATGCGTCGAGCATCGACAGCAGGTCCTCGTAGTCCGCACCGGCCGGGGTCGAGCGGCGGCCGTCGTCCGGCAACGATCCGAGGAACTCACGATGCGACGTGACACCGACCGTGTGCGCCCACTCCTGCCAGGTGATCCGAGCGACAGGAGATCGGTCGCGGGCGAGCGGCGCAAGCGCGCCGCCCCATGCGGCGAGACGCTCGTCCTGCTCGACGGCTCCGGCGACGGCGAATCCGTCTCCCAGTACATGAACGACGAGCGACACCGTGCCGGTCGCGCGGTCGCGAATCAGGCCAGCCGCGTGCGGTGTTCCGGTCCAGTCGATCTGCGCCTCGTGCAGCTCGAGGCCAGCCAGCGGCTCGGGGAGGTCGTCGACGCCATCGTGGGCCGAGCCGATGAGCGATCGGCGAGTCCACGTCGATCGCTTGCGAAGCCGGCGGGCAAAGAGTCGGATGCCCGGAGCGGCCACCTCGTAGAGCGGGCCCCCGCGCCATCGACCGAAGGAGAGCACCACAGCGACGACGAGTCCGCAGAGGCCGAGGATCGGGCTTCCGATCATGAGGGCGAGCGTCAGCCAGACGGCTCCCCCTACCAGCGGTGCGGCCTGGCGGAGCGACAAGCCGAGCATCACACCGGCACGTGTGCCGTCCCCGAAGTGGTAGCGGACCGCCTCGGCGGGCCGACCTCCGGTTGACTCGCTCATCGGACGGCCTCATCCTGTTCGCTGGAGCCGGCCGAAGGCTGCTGACTCGTCGTCACCGTGGGCGCCGTCGCGGCTCGCGACGAGGAGCTCGACGAGCGCGGGGTCGGCGTCGGCCCGACTCCTCCAATGCGGGATCGACCGGTCGACTGCGATCCGGTCAGACCCGACGAGAGGTTCGCGGTCGCCGGCAGCGAGCGCGATGCCGCCGAGGCACCACGAGATGCGCCGAACGACTTGGCGAGCATCGCACCCTGGGCGATCGTCATCGCCGATCGGCCCCAGCCACCGACGACCCCGGTCGTCGACGAGGCACCCTCGACTCCCGGCAGCAGACGGAACAGCACGACCGGTGAAAGGCCTGCGATGCCGATCGCCGTGAACCCGGCGAAGAGCGTGCCCACCGCGGCGGCACCCTCGCTCGCACCCTCGGTCCCAGGAGCCGCGCCCGTGTTGGCCAGCAGCTTCATGCCGACGGTCAAGGTGACCGTGATCGCCGGCTTGGCGAGCACGAGCGCGACGGCGAGGTGGACGAGACGACGACCGCTCCCCCGCATCACCGGCGAGACCGACGCCGACCACACGATCGGGGCGAACGCCGCGACGAGGTAGAGCAGCGACATCCGCATGAACATCACGACCGCAGTGACGATCAGCCCGATCATCCCGAACAACAGCGCCAGCGGGCCGAGAAACGTCGCGGCGAACCCGCCACCCGCCGCGCCCATCGTGTCGGCAAGCCCGTCGAGGACGGTCATCGTGTCCTGGCGACCTCCTTGCCAGACCACCTCGGCGAGCATGTCGGCGCCCTGCAGCATCACGTCGAGGACAACGACAGTGAGCGTTGTGGCGACGATCGCCTTCGGGCCTTCCTTCAGCGCGTCGACGATCAGCTCCGGTCGACCGGCCAGGCCGCTCTGGATCGCCGACGCCAGCATCATCGCGAGCGTGATCCCGAGTGCGACGCCGGCAATCGGGCCGATCATGCCGTTCGCGAACCAGTCCTCGGTCAGCCTCGGAGTGGTGGTCTCGTCGAGGATGTTCCAGACCCACTCCATGAGGAGCAGGATCCCGTTGGCGAACCACGTGTAGATGCCCTGGATCACCTTGTCCCACGCCCAGCCGACGACGTCGGAGGCGACGGACGTGAAGATGGATATCGGGTTCGGGATCGGGAACACCATTCAGCCCTCCTCGCTGTCCACCCGGCGCCAGGCGAGCACGTCCGTCACCGAATCGGCGGTGTCGATGAGTCCCTCGGCGGGCGGTGCGGGCGTGGGGCCGATCTCCGATTCCCAGCCGTCGAGCAACCAGACGCCGTCGACGTCGACCATGTCGAGCGTGATCGTCCGCCACACCTGC
>JAUHYJ010000450.1 GCA_030425785.1 Acidimicrobiia bacterium
GGCAACCAGCTCACGTGGCTCAACTCCTCGGTGGGGCGCATGTCCGCGCTGACCTACCTCGACGTCAGCCAGAACGAACTGACGGCCATCCCGCTCGACGTGTACGACCTGTCGAACCTGGAGACCCTCGACGTGAGCTACAACGACATCGGCGGGCTGCCCTCCGACGTCGGCAAGTTGAGCAACCTCGAGAACCTGGCCGCGTCCGAGATCGGGATGAGCGCGCTGACCGACGGCGTCCGGGTGCTGACGAAGCTCGAATTGCTCAAGGTCGAGTCGAACGACTTGACGACGCTGCCGTCGGGCGTCAGCAACATGAAGCTGCTCAAAGCGCTCTACATCAACCACAACGACTTCGCCACGGTGCCGTCGTCGATCACCAACCTGCCGGTGCTCGACCGGCTGTACATGGGGAACAACCCGTGGAGCGGCGATCAGACGTCGCAGCTGCGGTCGATCCGCGACAACAGCCCGTTGTTGGCGGTCGTCACGATGGGCCCGAACGGCTGCCCGACGGTGACCGATGCCAGTGTCGCGTCGTGGATCGATGGGTGGGACGCATCGTGGGACGCCGGTTGCTGATGCCGGCTCGTGACGCCGGTTCGTGATGCGGCTACGGCAGCAACAGCTTGAGCGCGCCGCCGACCGAGAGCGCGAGCACCAGGATCAGGAACGTGCGCTGGGGGATGTGGTGGAACAACGCCCGACCCGAGTAGACGCCGGCGAACACGCCGGGCACGACGAGCGCGTCGTACGCGAGTGAGTCCCACGTGAAGAACGCGCCACCGTCGGTCCACGATCCGAGCGCGAGGTACAGCGGAATCTTCGACAGGTTGACGAGGAAGTAGAACCAGGCCGACGTGCCGACCATCTCGGCCTTGGGCAGACCGGCGGCGACGAGGTACGTGTTGACGACGGGCCCGGCGGCGTTGGCGACGAACGTCGTGAAGCCGCCGGTCGTGCCGTACACCCCGGCCGTGATGGTGTCGGCCTCGCGCGCCGGCGCACCACGCACGAGTCGCACGACCTGGACGAGCACGATGAAGAGCACGATGCCGCCGATCGCGATCTCGAGCGAACGGGTGGCGGCGCCGATCGCCACGAAGAAGCTGATGCCGGCGACGTAGCCGAGCCCGATCCACGGGGCGAGTGGACGCAGCACGTCCCACCGGCAGTGCTGGTGGTACCAGGCGACCGCGAACAGGTCGGCGCAGATCAGGATCGGCAGGGTGCCGCCCGGGATGAGCCGTCCGTCGAACACGGTGGCGAGCAGCGGGACGGCGACGAGCGCGGCGCCGGGGAGCGCCGTCTTCGAGAACCCGACCACGAAGGCGGCCAGCAGGCCGACGACGATCGCACCGACCGTGAACACGTGTCGGGACGCTACCCGTGTCGAACGGGTCCGGCGTCCGGCAGACTCGTCGGCGTGAACCCCTGGATCCTGGCGCACACCGCTGCGACGTGGGCGATGGTCGGCGTCATCTGGACGATCCAGCTGCTGGTCTACCCCGCGATGGCCAGGGTGCCCGCGAACGGCTTCGTCGAGTACGAGGCGTTCCACCAGCGGCGGGTCGTCGCAGTGCTCGCCGTGTTCGCGGTCGTCGAGGTCGTCACGGCCGGTTTGTTCGCGTTCGGGGTGGGCGACGTGTCGCGGCCACTCTGGCTGGTGGGCGGTGCCCTGCTCGTCGTGCTGTGGGTGTCGACCGGTGCGTACTTCGCGCCGCTGCACGGTCGTCTCGCCGACGGGTTCGACGCGGATCTCCACGCACGGCTGATCGCCACCAACTGGATCCGCACGGTGCTGTGGTCGGCTCGCGGCGTCCTGGCGCTGCTGATCGTGCGCGAGGCCGCCGCCCGTTGATGCGGTCGCGGCGTGGCTGGCTACGGTGACCGACGTGGCCGTCGAGCTGTGTGTGGTGGGTGACTTCGCCTGGGATGTGCTGATCCGCACGAACTCCGAGTTGTTGCAGGGCGGCGACACGTTCGGCGAGGTCGCGCTGATGCCCGGCGGCAGCGGCGCCAACGTCGCCGTGTGGGCGGCCCGGTGCGGGATCGCCACCCATTTCGTCGGCAAGGTCGGGCGCGACCGCATGGGGCAGCTCGCGGTCGAGAACCTCGAGCAGGAGGGCGTCACGTCCAACCTCGTCGAGTCGGACAGCAACGCGACCGGGTCGGTGGCCGTGTTCGTCGACCACACGGGCGAGCGCTCGATGGTGTCGGGCCACGGCGCCGACTTCTACCTCCTACCGTCCGAGCTGCCGCGCGCGACGATCGCGCAGGCGAAGCATCTCCACCTGACCGCCTGGTCGTTCTTCACCGACCCGCCGCGGGCGGCGGCGCGGGCAGCCGCGCGCGTCGCGCAGGATGCCGGCGCGACCCTGTCGTTCGATCCGGGCTCGTTCCAGATGATCGAGGAGATGGGCGTCGAGCACTTCCTCGACGTCACGCGCGACCTCGGCATCGACGTGTTCCTCCCGAACAAGGAGGAGGGCGCTGTGCTGACCGGCATGAAGGACCCCGAGGACATCGCTCGCGAGCTCGACGTGCTGTACCCGACGGCGCTGATCGTGCTGAAGCTCGACGCCGACGGCGCGCTCGTGTGGCAGGACGGCGAGGCCGTGCACGTGCCGCCGGCCACGAACAAGCTCGTCGACGCCACCGGCGCGGGCGACTCGTTCGCCGGGGCGTTCCTGGCCGGTCGACTGCGCGGCCGGTCGGCGGTCGACTCGGCGGCGTTCGCCAACCAGATCTCGGCGTGGGTCATCGAGCACCCGGGCGCGCGGCCCGAGCCGGGCCCGGCGCTGGGCCGGTTGATCGCTGCGTCGTTCCCGGGCTGACGGCCCGTCAGGCAGTGAGCAGGTCGATCGCGGCCCCGTAGTAGTCGCGACGGATGCCGGCGATCGCCGGCTTGGCCTTGCCGGCCAGGTGCCGCGCCTGCTCGACGGCGGCTGCGGTCGTGGCGTCGTCCCCGTCGACGGCGACGGTCACCACGCCGAGACTCGCAGCGTCGGTGCCGCCGATGCGCTCGCCGAGGACCGCCATCCGGTGCAGCGCCGGCTGCGGCAGCTTGGCCGCGATGAGGGCGGCCATGGCGGGCGTGAAGGTCATGCCGAGGTCGATCTCGGGCAGGCACAGGTAGCCGCGGTCGGCGCGCATGACGCGGACGTCGTGGGCGAGCGCCATCATCGCCCCGCCGGCGAAGGCGTGCCCTTGGAGCGCGGCGACGGTCGGTACCGGGATGGTGAGGAATCGGCCGAAGACGTGGTGGACTTCGGCGAGGTACTCGGGGAACCCGTCGCCGAGCGAGCCGAGGTGGTCGAGGTCGAGCCCGTTGTGCCAGATCTTGCCGCTCGCGGTCGTGACGAGCGCGCACGGCGAACCGGGTTCGTCGGCGGCGCCGCGTTCGATCTCGTCGAGCGCGGCATGCAGTTCGCCGAGGAAGTCGGGGGAGAAGCGCAGGTCGCCTTCGCCGAGGTGGAGGACGAACACGTCGCCGTCGCGCTGGAGTTCGGGCATCGCGTCACGGTAGACGGCGCCGGGTTGTGGCACGCACCCGTCCGTGTGGCAGCGTCGCGCCATGAGCCGATTCGAGGGACGTGTGGTGGTCGTGACCGGGGGCGGCGGCGGGATCGGCGGCGCGGTCTGCCGGGGATTCGCCGCCGAGGGCGCGACGGTCGCGGTGCTCGATCGAGCCGACGATGCAGCGGCGGCCGTCGCCGACGCGATCGTGGCCGACGGCGGCCGTGCGATCGCGGTCGGCGCCGACATCACCGAGCGGGCGTCGGTCGACGCCGCGGTCGAGCGGGTCACCTCC
>JAUHYJ010000451.1 GCA_030425785.1 Acidimicrobiia bacterium
AGTGTGGGTCGAGCGCGAGACCGACCACTTCGTGCAGGAGTGGCTCGAGAACGTCGGCGAGGGTGTGCCCGGGTACGTCACGCCGAAGGTCGCGGTGGGCGCCGTGGTGGGGAACGACGACGGTGAGATCCTGCTCGTCCAGCGCGTCGATTCCGGCATCTGGCTGTACCCCACCGGATGGGCCGACGTCGGCTACTCGCCGTCGGAGGTCGCGGTGAAGGAGGTCGCTGAGGAGACCGGCATCGAATGCGAACCGGTCAGCCTGATCTCGGTCATCGACGGTCAGCGGATGGGGTTCTCCCGATTCGGGATGTACATGCTGCTGTTCCACTGCCGCGCCGTCGGCGGCGCATTGCAGGGCCATCCGCTCGAGACGAGCGACGTCGGTTGGTTCGGGCCGACCGCGTTGCCGGAGGCGACCGCCGGCGCGCAGTGGTGGGGCCCGATCGCCTTCGCGGCGATCAACGGCGAGCCCGCGCCTGCCCGGTTCGACCCGCCTCGCGACCCGGTCTGGCGGACCTGACCGTCAGGCCCGCAGCGTCAGCACGCAGATGTCATCGGCGCCGGCGCCGTCGTCGGTCGCCGCGGTCAGGAGACGCTGTGCGAGCTCGGATGCGGGGGTCGTTCCCGCGAGCGCCGCCGCCACCTCGCCGAGTCGTTCGAGCCCACGGTCGAGCGGCTCACCGCGACGCTCGACGAGGCCGTCGCTGTAGAGCACGAGCGTGTCGCCGGGCCGGAACGCGGCGGAGGCCACGATCGGGTTCGTCTCGTCGAACGCTGCCAGCGGTGGCCGTCGAGCGTCCGTGAGGAACTCGGCCCGGCCGTCGGCGCGCAGTACGAGCGGCGGTGGGTGGCCGGCGCACGAGTAGCTGAGCTTGTGTGCCGTGTCGTCGTGCAGCACGTACGCGAGTGTCGCGCAGCGCGCGCTCCGGATCGCACGGGCGAACGCCTCGGTGCGTCCCATCACGACCGCCGGGTCGGGATCGATCGTCGCATTGGCGCGGATCACGCTGCGGAGCTGCCCCATCGTCGCCGAGGCCTCGATGTCGTGCCCGACCACGTCGCCGACGACGTAGGCGTGCCGGCGCTCGTCGACGCGGATGATGTCGTACCAGTCGCCGCCCGAGAGGTCGCCGACGTGCGCCGGCTGGTACTCGACGCTCATCGCGTGCGGCGCGGCGTCGATGTGGCCGAGCAGGGCGCGCTGCAGGCGTGCGCCCCGACGACGCTGGTCGGCGAGGAGCCGGCGCTCCTCGGAGATGTCGGTCAGCGACAGCAGGATGTGCCCGGGGCGCAGACGGTGCGCGCTGATCGTGAACCGGGTGTCGCCCGCGCCGTCGACCCGGTGCCCGCGGGGCTCGTCGACCAGCCCGAGACGTTCGGGCTCGGCGGTCAGCTGCGCGACGAGCCCGGGCACGAGGCGGGCGAGGAACGGGATGATCTCGTCGAGCGATTCGTCGGCGCGCAACTCCGGCGCCAACATGCGTACGGCCGCCGGATTGATCTGGCCGACCCGACCCGCCTCGTCCATCGAGACGACGCCGATCGGCACCTGGTACAGGAACTGCAACAGGTCCTGGTGTTCGGGGGCGAGTGGCTCGCTCATGCCTCGTGTCGGTGGACGAGCAGGTAGCGCAGCGGCGACTCGGGGCGCGCCAGCAGCCGGAGCTCGACCGCGGTGGGCGACATGCGCATCGTGAACGTGTAGGGGAGTTGCTCGTCGAGCCGTTCGCAGGTGTGGAAGCGTTCGGCGACCATCTCGTTGTTCGTGCAGGGCGCGACCTCGGTGAACAGATCGAGACCGATGACCCGATCGGGGTCGAGCCCGGACAGCGCCGCCTCGGCGGCGTTGTAGCGCACGACCCGGTCGTCCGCGTCGAAACCGATGATCCCGAACGGCCAGGTGTCGAGGTCGGACGGTGTGGCTCGGTCGAGCTCGGTGATCAGATCGTCGGCGTGGAAGTCCGGCGTGTGGCCGTGCATCTCCGTGACGGTATCGACCGAATGGGTGGAGACGTGTCGCCCCAACGGGTGAGTCCCACCCCCATCGCGCGCCGCGTCACTCCTGGTCGCGCAGGTAGCGCTCGACCTCGTCGACGAGGATGCCGGGATCGGTGTCGTCGATACCGATGGCGAGATCGTCGTCATCGTCGTCAACGTACTCGTCGACCATCTCCTCGAGTCGACCGACATAGGCGACCAGGTCGTCGTCGTCGGAGATGAGGGCGGCGACCTTGGCGTCGTAGTCGTCGATCTCGGCTGCGACGCCGGCGACGGGCGCCGGTGTCCCCATCATCGAGCAGGCCTGCTCGAGCAAGGCGAACGTGGCCCGCGGCGACGGGAGCTGGGCGGCGTAGCCGGGCACCGCGGCCCACAGCGATGCGGTCGGCAGGCCGCTCTTGGAGAGCGCGTCGTGCAGCACGCCGACGATGCCGGTCGGGCCTTCGTAGCGAGACCGTTCGAGGTCGAAGCGGTCGATCAACCCGGTGTCGGTCGCCGTCGCGATCACCTGGGTCTTGCGGGTGTGGGGGACGTCGGCGAGCAGTGCCCCGAGGGTGAACCCGGTCGTGGCCCCGAGGTGCCGGGCGACCCCGGCGAGCTGGTCGCAGAACGAACGCCAACGCAGAGCCGGTTCGGGCCCGAGCACCAGGATCACGTCGGTGCCGGGCGTGTTGGCCGCCCAGATGCCGACCGTCGGCCACACGATCGACCGCTGCCGATCGGCGTCGAGCCGGACGTGCGGGCGCACGGTCGCGAAGTCCGTGTACGGCTCGGGGTCGATCTCGCCGATCGGCACGGCGTCGTTCGCCTCGATCATCGTGCGCACCGCGGTCGACGCTGCATCGCCGGCGTCGTTCCAGCCGGTGAACGCAGCGACGATGACCGGGTTGGTGAGCTCGATCTGCTCGGCGCCCGGGAGCCAGCGCACGTTCTCCATCAGCGTCACCCTATCGGCGCGGGCTGGGATGGCTCCGCCGTGTCACGTCGGCCGCCGGGCCGTCGGGCTGCGGTAGCGTCGCGCCCCGTGACCGTCGAGATCCGCCCCGTCAGCCGCGTCGACGACGAGCTGGTCGCCGCCTTCGGGCGCCTGATCCCGCAGCTCTCCTCGTCGTCACCGCCACCCGACGCCGACGCGCTCGCGGCGATCGTCGACAACCCGCATTCGGTGTTGTTCGTCGCCGAGGCCGACGGCGATGTCGTCGGGAGCCTGACGCTCGCGTTCTATCGCATCCCGACCGGCGTCAAGGCCTGGATCGAGGACGTGGTCGTCGACGATGCGGCCCGCGGTCGCGGCGTGGGCGAGGCGCTGAGCCGTGCGGCGCTCGCGGAGGCGGCGCACCGTGGCGCGAAGAACGTCAGCCTCACGAGCCGGGCGAAGCGGGAGGCCGCGAATCGTCTGTACCAGCGCCTCGGCTTCGACCGCTACGACACGAACGTCTACCGCTACACGCTCTGACGACCGGCTCCGACCATCGGCTCCGACGGTCGGCCCGTCTCGCCCGGGCTCACGACTCGAAGCGACCCTCCGCGCGTCGGAGGTCCTCGGCCGCCTGGCGGACCTGCCAGTCGCGGTCGGCGAGGGCACGGTCGATCGCCGCGTCGACGCGTGGGTCGTCGAACGGCGCCAGCGCCAGCACGGCTCGCCGGCGGACGTGCGGCTTGTCCTCGCACGCGTGCAGGATCGCGGGGAGACCGGCCGGGTCGCCGATCGCACCCAGTGCCGCGGCCGCCGCCTCGCGGACGAGTGGCTCGTCGGCCCCGATCGCGAGCTCGGCGAGCCGGCTGACGATCGCGTCGTCGGGACCGTCGCG
>JAUHYJ010000452.1 GCA_030425785.1 Acidimicrobiia bacterium
TGGGGCAGCTCGGTCGGGCCGAGCACCGTGTCGGTGGCCGTGTCGAGCAGGAATCGGTTCCCCGAGTTGGTGCCCCAGCACGTGACCTTGGCGCCGGTTCGGATCGCACAGTTCTGGTGCACCGACGTTGCGTCCTCGACGCCGGGAACGCGGATCGGTGTCGACGAGTGGTGGAAGTCGGCGCATCCGCCCACGCGGGGGCACGGGATGTCCTCGGACCCCGAGACTCCGTCACCGAGCTCGCCGTTGCCGCCGTACCCCCAGCAGTGGACCTGGCCGTTGGTGCGTGCCGCACACGCGAAGCCCCCGCCGCTGGTCAGACTCGCCACGTTGGTCAGGCCGCTGACGAACACGGCCCCAGCGGCGCTCGGCGGCGGAACCGAGAAGCCGGACTCGGGCCAGCTCGGCGTCCCATCTCCGAGCTGTCCCCATCGGTTCCATCCCTGGCACTGCACGCGTCCGTTGGTCAGGCGGGCGCACCGCCCGGCGATCTCGGCCGCGGGTCCGAACCCGTATGTCTGCGGGGTGGTCGAGCCCCACGGCGGTTCCGAGAACAGCGACCCCTCCCCGTCCTCGATCGTGCCGGCTGCACCCCAACACGAGACGGTGGTGCCATCGAGCGCGCAGAAGCCGTTGCTGACCTCGGCGCCGGTCGCGTCCGACCTGGTCGGTCGCGTGCGTGCGGTCGTGTCGTAGGACGATTCGGCGATGCTGCCGTCGCCGATGTCGCCGTCCCAGATCTGTCCCCAGCAGTAGACGTCCTCGTCGACGGTCGCGGCGCAGAAGTTGCCGCCACCGCCCGCCAGCGAGATCGCCGCCAGCTCGCCGGCCGGCTCGCTGGCGCTGACCGTCGACGTACCCGACCCGGCGCCGACGACGACGGTGACGATCAGGGTCGCGAATGCGACGAGCGTCCGCAGCTGTGCTCCTCGCCCGCGCCTCCGTCGGTGTTCCGATCGCGACGCGTGTTCATGTCTCTCGTTCACTGCTGGGCCTCTCCTGACATCGTGAAACTTCTGGCCGCAGGGGACGCTTCGATCGGCATGTCTCCCGGAAGGTGTCCTGCCGTGGCGAGTCAACACGCGGCCGGTAACAGGCGAGTAGCAGCGATATCGGGATCGTTCGTCCGCCCGGAGCGCGACCGGGCTCCGGGCGCATCTCCGCCCGGAGCCCGTCGCGGTCCCCGCCACCAGCCTGTGGGTCGGTCAGTCGACGTAGCCGGTCACGTCGACGACGAGGTCGGTGTCGGCGAACGAGTACAGACACACCTGACCCTTCGCACCCACCTTGGCCAACACCGCATTCGGCACCACATCACCAGGCCACCCCGTGCTGAGGTAGGTCAGGCACGGCGCCAGCCCGTCGGGTGCGGTCGAGATCGTGAACTCACCGTTGCGCGCGAACGTGCCGCCGATCGCGGCACCGAACGCGTCGTCGGTGACGCACCCGAGGTTGCCGTTGCCGAACTCGTCCCGCACGCATTCGGGGAACGGTGCGGTCGGCGCCTGCCGGGCCGCCTCGACCGTGCCGGCCGGCACGACGGACACGACCAGGACCGCCGTGATGACGACCGCTGCGACGGCCAGCAGCGCCGTGACGCGTGTGACCCTGTGCTTGTTCCCGTCCATCGGTATTTCTCCCGCGATGACGCCCGTATGTCCGATCTCCAGCGAACACGGCCGCGGTAACAGCGGGGTAACAGCGGGACGCGCACGAGCCCGGCCGATCGGCCGGGCTCGTGTCACACGATTCGTTTCGAGCCGCCCCGTCGGGCGGCGACGCCGGTCAGGCGTCCTGTTCGGGCTTCAGGCGGTTGAGGTCGACACGGACACCGGGGCCCATGGTGGTCGACATCGAGATCTTCTTGATGTAGCGGCCCTTGGCCGACGCCGGCTTCGCGCGCTGGATCTCGTCGAGGACGGCGCGGAAGTTCGCCTCGAGCTGGCCCTGGTCGAAGCTCGCCTTGCCGAGCCGGACGTGCACGTTGCCGTACCGGTCGGTGCGGTACTCGACCTTGCCGCCCTTGAATTCCTCGACGGCCCGGCCGACGTCCTGGGTCACGGTGCCGGTCTTGGGGTTCGGCATCAGGCCACGCGGGCCGAGCGTGCGACCGAGACGGCCGACGAGCGGCATCATGTCGGGCGTCGCGATGGCCAGGTCGAAATCCATCTGACCGGCCTCGACCTCGGCGGCGAGGTCGTCGGCACCGACCTTGTCGGCACCGGCGGCGCGGGCGGCGTCGGCGGCCTCACCGGCCGCGAACACCGCGACCCGGACGGCCTTGCCGGTGCCCGACGGCAGCGCGACGGTGCCGCGCACCATCTGGTCCGCCTTGCGGGGGTCGACCCCGAGGCGGAAGACGATGTCGACGTTCTCGTCGAACTTCGCCTTGGCGGTGTTCTTGGCGATCTTGATCGCCTCGTTCGGGCTGTAGAACGCATCGCGGTCGTACGTCTTCAGCGCGTCGGTGAAATGCTTTCCGGACATGGGTTGTCTCCCTCGGTGTTCGTGACTCCCCCGGCGAGGTCCTCCGGGGCCGAGTCGTGGTGGTTGCTGTTGTCGTGGTGGTTGCTGTTGTCGTTCCGGTCGGAGTTCTGGACCCGATGTGGTCCGAAACCCCGCCCAGAAGGTGGGTCGTTACGAGACCGCGATGCCCATGGAGCGGGCGGTGCCGCGGATCTGCTGCTTGGCGGCCTCGAGGTCGTTCGCGTTGAGGTCGGGCATCTTGATGGTGGCGATCTCTTCGACCTGGGCCTCGGTGATCGAGCCGACGGTCTCCGAGCCCGGGTTGTTCGCGGCCTTGTCGAGGCCGGCGGCCTTGCGGATCAGCGTCGCCGCCGGCGGCGTCTTCAGGATGAAGTCGAACGAGCGGTCCTCGTAGATCGTGATCTCGGTCGGGATGATCTGGCCGGCGTTGGCCTCGGTCTTGGCGTTGTACGCCTTGACGAAGTCCATGATCGCGATGCCGTGCGGGCCGAGCGCGGTGCCGACCGGCGGCGCCGGGCTGGCCTTGCCGGCCTCGATCTGGATCTTGACGACCGCAGCGACCTTCTTCTTTGCCATAACTATTCGCTCACTTCGTTCGCTGGGGCCGGCAGGGCGCCGACCTCAGTCTTGGTCTCGTGTTCTCGCTGGGGCCGGCAGGGCGCCGACCTCAGTCTTGGTCTCGTGTTCTCGCTGGGGCCGGCAGGGCGCCGACCTCAGATACATCTGTGTTGTCGTACTCCGTGCGATCGACACGGGTCGATCGCGGGGTCGTCAGAGCTTGGCGACCTGGCTGAAGTCCATCTCGACCAGGGTCTCGCGGCCGAAGATGTTGACGAGCACCTTCAGCTTCATGTGGTCCGCGTTGATCTCGGCGATCGTGCCGAGGAAGTCCGCGAACGGGCCCTCCTTGACGCGCACGCTCTCGCCCTCGTCGT
Organism: Acidimicrobiia bacterium; assembly: GCA_030425785.1. Lineage (GTDB taxonomy): Bacteria > Actinomycetota > Acidimicrobiia > Acidimicrobiales > Ilumatobacteraceae > Ilumatobacter. The sequence continues at coordinate 3,423 of JAUHYJ010000452.1, forward strand.
AGTCGAGCTTCGGCTTCGGACGAGCGGCGTCGGCCGCCTCGGTCGTGCCCTTCGTCGACAGGAACGTGCGGACCTCACGGCGGCGCAGGGGCGTCGGCTTCTGGCCGCGATCGCTCTGCCCGACGAAGCCGGTCACACCCGGCGTGTTGCGGATGCAGTACCACGACTCGTCGTCCATCCGGCAGCGAACGAGGAGATAGCCGGGGAAGACCTTGCGCTGGACGGTCTGCTTCTTGCCGTTCTTGAACTCGACGACCTCTTCCATCGGGATCACGACCTCGTAGATCGTGTCCTCCATGTTCATCGATTGGATGCGGGCGTTGAGGTTGGCGGTCACCTTCTTCTCGTAGCCCGACTGGGTGTGGACGAC
>JAUHYJ010000453.1 GCA_030425785.1 Acidimicrobiia bacterium
GGGGTTGATCGCGCCGGCGCCGTAGCCGATCAGGAGCGCCATGTGGTGCACCTCGCGGGCGTCGCCACACTCGACGACGAGCCCGACCATCGTGCGCTGCTTGGTGCGCACGAGGTGGTGGTGCACCGCCGACGTCAACAACAGCGACGGGATCGGCGCCTCGACCGAGTCGGCGTTGCGGTCGGACAGCACGATGACGCGGGCGCCGTCGGCGATCGCGGCCGAGACCTCGTCGAAGATGCGGTCGAGCGCGGCGCGGAGTGCGTCGCCGCCGCCGGCGACGCGGTACAACCCCATCACGACGTGGGCCGCGAGCCCGGGGAACTGCCCGTCGTCGTTGGCGTGGATGATCCGGGCCAGCTCGTCGTTGTCGATGATCGGGTACGGGAGCGCGAGCTGTCGGCACGACTCGGGCCCGGGCTGGAGCAGGTTCGCCTCCGGGCCGATCGTCGACGCCACTGCGGTGACGACCTCCTCACGGATGCCGTCGAGCGGCGGATTCGTCACCTGCGCGAACAGCTGCGAGAAGTAGTCGAACAACAGCCGCGGCCGGTTCGAGAGCACGGCGATCGGGGTGTCGGTCCCCATCGAGCCGATCGGCTCCTTCGCCTCACGGGCCATCGGTGCGACGATGATCTTGAGCTCTTCGTGGGTGTAGCCGAACATCTGCTGACGGCGCAGCACACTGTCGTGGCTGAAGATCACGTGCTCACGCTCGGGCAGGTCGTCGAGCTGCACCATGCCGTCGCTCATCCACTCGGCGTAGGGGTGCTCGGCGGCGAGCTGCTTCTTGATCTCCTCGTCGTCGATGATCCGGCCCTCGCGGGTGTCGATGAGGAACATGCGCCCTGGCTGGAGCCGGCCCTTGCTCACGACCTTGGCCGGGTCGACGTCCATGACCCCGACCTCGGACGCCATGACGACGATGTCGTCGTCGGTCACCCAGTACCGGCTGGGCCGCAAGCCGTTGCGGTCGAGCACCGCACCGATGACGGTGCCGTCGGTGAACGTCACGCTGGCCGGGCCGTCCCACGGCTCCATCACACTCGCGTGGAACTCGTAGAACGCGCGCCGGTCGGGGTCCATCTCGCTGTTGTTCTCCCACGCCTCGGGGATCATCATCATGACGGCGTGGTGGAGGGGGCGGCCGCCGAGGTGCAGCAGCTCGAGCACCTCGTCGAAGCGCGCCGTGTCGGATGCGCCGGGCGTGCAGATCGGGAACGCCTGGTCGAGGCCGGGGAGCAGTGGGTGCGCCGCCATCGCCTCGCGTGCGGTCATCCAGTTCTCGTTCCCCTGGACCGTGTTGATCTCACCGTTGTGGGCGACGTAGCGATACGGGTGAGCGAGTGGCCACGACGGGAACGTGTTGGTCGAGAACCGCGAGTGGACGAGCAGCAGCGCCGACTCGATCCGCGGGTCGGTCAGGTCGGCGAAGAACTGGCCGAGCTGCGGCGTCGTGAGCATGCCCTTGTAGACGATCGTGCGCGCCGACAGGGAGGCGAAGTACATCTCCTCGGGACCCGACTTGTGCTCGTGCTCGACCCGCTTGCGGGCGACGTACGTGCGCCGGTCGAGGTTGATGCCGAACTCGCCGCCCGGCGACGACACGAACAGCTGACGGAAGCTCGGCATCGCGGCGCGGGCGGTCTTGCCCAGGCAGTCGGGATCGACGGGCACGTCGCGCCAACCGAGCACGGTCAGGCCCTCTTCGGTGAAGATCTCCTCGATCCGGGCCATGACCTTGTCGCGCAGATCGTCAGCGGTCGGCAGGAACGCGATGCCGGCGGCGTAGCAGCCCTGGGGCGGCAACTCGAAGTCGACCGCGTCACGCAACAGCCGATCCGGGATCTGGATGAGGATGCCCGCACCGTCGCCGGTGTCGGGTTCGGCACCCGTGGCACCGCGGTGTTCGAGGTTCGTCAGCGCCAGCAGGCCGGTCTGCACGAGTTCGTTCGAGGCGTGCCCCTTCATGTGGGCGACGAACGACACGCCACACGAGTCGTGTTCGAAACGCGGGTCGTAGAGACCCGTCGCGGAGGGGGACGTCTGCATCGGTGTTTCCCAACAGGTAGGAGCTGTGACAAGAACCACCGGGACGACGCTGGCCCGAAGGAAGACCCATGCTACGACACGCTGCGCTGCCGAGACAAAGATGATCGGCAGTTCGCATGGTGCTGTCACCACCAGCGATGACGCCACCGCTCGCGATCGGTGGCGCAGATGACCCGGGCGGTCAGTGCTCGCGCACCTCGGCGAGCAGCACCGGCACGGTCTGCTCGGGCCACGTCGCGGTGAGGCAGATCGGCGTCCGCTCGGCGACCACGGGGCGGCGGTGCACGACGAGGTCGAACCGGTCGTTCCGGAACACCGGGGAACCCGCCGTCGTGTCGTCGGACGCGAAGCCGTCGAGCGGCACGCGCTCGAGCGACCAGCCGCCGCCCTCGAGCCGGACGTTCGTCGGCACGACGACCATCCGGTCGTCGATCTCGACCATGCCGACCGCCTGGCCCTGGCCGGTCAGCGTGACGGCGGCCAGCATCGTCAGGAACAGCGGGTCACGGAGGCCGTCGTAGACCCAGCGGGTGCCGAGCGCCGAGTGCTCCATCTCGCAGACCAGCGCGCCGTCGGCGTCGGCGAGTGGTGCATCGCGGTACGTGAGCGGGACGTGGAACAGGTCGGCGCCGTCACTCGCCAGATGGACCTCGATCCCGACCCGACCGTTCGGGTCGTCGAACCGGTACGCACCGACGAGCTCGACGTCGGCAGCCGCGGCGGGGCCCCACGGTTGGCCGGGGATCCAGCCGGCGACCGCCTCGAGCTTGGTCGGGGTGAGCGTCGCGCGGTGGTAGATCGCCATGCGACGACGCTATCCGGCGCGGCCGCGACACTCAGTCGACGAAGTTCGGGGCGCGCTTCTCCATGTTCGCCATGATCGATTCGATCTGGTTCGGCGTGCCGATCTGGGCGTGGATGACCTCGCGCTCCATGGCGAACTGCTCGGCGGCACCCTCGGTGAACATCCGGTTGAACAGCGCCTTCGCGCCGCGCACGGCGCCGGGGCTGCGTCCGGCGATCTCGGCTGCGAGTGCCATCGCGTCGCGGTGCGGGTCGTCCGACAGCCGGGTCACGAGCCCGAGGTCGTGGGCTTCGACGCCACCGATCATGCGGGCCGTGTAGGTGAGCTCGCGTGCGATGTCCTGGCGGACGATCTTGCTGAGCATGAACGTGCCCGTCATGTCCGGCACGAGCCCCCAGTGGATCTCGCGCACGGACCACTTGGTGTCGGGGTGCGCGATGCGGATGTCGGCACCCATCGCGATCTGGAAGCCGCCGCCGAGCGCATGGCCGTGCACCGCGGCGATGACCGGCATCGGCAGCTCCTGCCACACCCAGCAGATCTGCTGGCCGAGATGGGTGATGCGTCCCTCGTCGATCGCCCCGGGGTTGCCGCGATCGCTCGACTCGCCGGTGCCCTCGCCACCCGCCATCCCGGAGAACATCGAGAAGTCGAGTCCGGCACAGAACGACTCGCCCTCCCCCACCAACACGACCGCTCGCACACCCTCGGCGGTCTTCAGCGACTCGCCGGCCTCGGCGATCGCGGCGAACTGCTCGCGGTCGAGCGCGTTGCGCTTGTCGGGCCGGTTGAACCGCACCTCGGCGATGCCGTCGGAGATGGACACGATGACACGGTCGGACATCGATCCAGTCTCGCAGGCGTCATCCACGCGGGTGGACTCGACGAGGATCGCCCGGCATCACCCTGTACGGACGCGGACGGTCCAGCT
>JAUHYJ010000454.1 GCA_030425785.1 Acidimicrobiia bacterium
CGTTGCGGTCCGCGATCGAGCGCTTCGAACGGCTGGGCGCCGCCGCCACTGCGGAGGTCACGCGGGAGAAGCTGCGTACGGTCGGCGCATGATCGATCGCCGGGCGGCTCGTCGACCGACGCGCACGTCGGGGAGTTGCACCGCGCTTGTCGGGGAGCCGGAGGGTCGCGATGAGCTGTCGAGCTTCGCGAGCGCGATCGCAGGCTCTACGCTGGTCCGTCGCACGGCCGGCCTCGTGTCGACGACCGGGTTTGCTCCCGCGAATCGCGCCGGTCCCGCGCCTCTAGCTCAACGGTAGAGCAGCGGGCTTTTAACCCGTTGGTTCAGGGTTCGAAACCCTGGGGGCGCACGCACCGGCGAATGTTGTGACCGACGTCGCTTGTCCGGCCTGGTCCGGTCACCGAAGCTGGTCCGATGGGGGATGAGCTGACCGCGGCGGCGATCGTCGACGACGCGAGGGAGTCGACCGGTCTCGACGACATCGGCGACGACTGGTTCCTGCGACCGCTCGCGGCCTGGGCCGACGACCTGCACGGCGACAACCTCACCGACTCGGGCCGCGCCTTCCTCCGCCGGCTGGCCGTCAGCGACGTCGCCCGGCGACTCCAGGTCCTCGCCGAGATCGACCGTCACCCGGAGATCCTCGACGTCGAGATCCCGCCGATCGTCCACATCACCGGGCTCGAACGCAGCGGCACGACCCTGCTCCACAACCTGCTGGCGCAGCACTCGGCGCTCCGGCCACTACTGCGCTGGGAACTCATGCGACCGGTGCCGCCCCCGACGTCCGAGACCTACGCCGACGACCCGCGCATCGCGCAGGTGCAGGCGTCGATCGAACCACTCCGTGGGACGCTGCTCGAGCGGATGCACTGGGTCGACGCCGACGACCCCGAGGAGTGCGTCTGGGGCTTCATCGACATGACCGGCCTGCTCGGCCAGTCCGCCGGGCTGTGCATGCCGGCCTGGTTCGATGTACTCACGACGAGCGACCTCACCCCGACGTTCGAGGACTACCGCCGCGTCATCCAGCTGCTGACGTGGCAGCACCCGGTGCCGACCGGCGGGCGTCTCGTGCTGAAGGCGCCGCAGATCTCCCGCGACCTCACCACGTTCGCGGCGGTGTTTCCCGAGGCGCACTTCGTCGTGCCCGACCGGGACCCGTACCGGACGCTCTCGTCGATGATGGTGATGGGCGCATCGCTGATGGATGCGTTCTGCATCGACAACCCGGTCAGGCATCCCTCCGCCGATGCCCACGACTGGGTCGGGACGACCGGTGAACGGCTCGCCGCCATCGCTCGCTTCGGCGACGACCGTCCCGACCGGATCACCCACGTCCCCTATCCGGAACTGGCGAGCCGTCCACGAGCCACGGCGCTGGAGCTGGCCGACGTCCTCGCCGTGCCCGCCGACCCCGACTTCGGCTCGGCGCTCGACGCATTCATCGACGCCCAACGAGCAGGCCGACGCGTCGCACCGCCGGAACGACTCGACACGTTCGGACCGGACCGCGACGCCATCTGGTCGGACCCCGACATCGCGTCGTACTGCGCGCGCTTCGGCATCGAACCCGAGCACCGTCGCCTCACCGGCGCCGCCCCGACCGGCTGACGCCGGCGGCCGGGAGATCTCGCTCAGCCGGCTCGCACCTGGAGCTCGACGATGCCGGCGAAGCCCTCGTAGTCCCAGCGTGGCTCGGCCTCGGTCAGCTCGAGCGTCGGGTATCGCCCCGCCAGCCGCTCGAAGGCGATGCCGAGCCCGAGCTTGGCGAGGTTCGCACCGAGGCAGTAGTGCGCCCCGGCACCGAACGCCAGTTGCTTGCCGGGCGGTCGCTCGATGTCGAGCGTGTCCGGGTCGGCGTACCGATCGGGGTCGCGGCTCGCGGCCACGATGTTCGCCGAAGCGACCTGGCCGGCCCGCAGGGCGACGTCCTGACACACCATGTCCTCGGGCGTGAACCGGGCGACGCTCTGTGCCGGCGGCGAGAACCGCAGCGTCTCGAGCACCGCCGTCGGTACGAGCTCCGGCTCGTCGGCGAGCCGCGCCAACTGGCCGTGCTCGACGAGGAAGTACACCCCCGTGCACACGCCCTTCGCCGTCGCCTCCAGCCCGGCGAAGATCATGTTGGCGGCCAGCGCCCGCACCTCGTCGGGGGACAGCGACGCCGTCACCTCGTCCGACGTCAGCATGGTGACCAGGTCGTCGCGCGGTTCGTCGCGTCGCTGATCGAGCAGGTCGTCGATGTAGGCGCAGATCTCGATCGCCGAGCGCTCGGCGCGACTGACGCGCTCGGGCGACATGAACGGGAAGAACGCGCGGGCCAGGTCGAACGCCCACCCGGCGGCGCGCAGCGCGTCCTCGGGCGGGATGCCGACGAGCTCGCACGCGACCCGGGCGGCGAACGGGTACGCGAACCGCTCCCACAGGTCGAACGGCGCGTCGGCCGGGAAGTCACCGAGCAGTTCGTCGGCAGCCTGCTCGATCCCAGGTCGGAACCGGTCGACCCGTCGCGGCCCGAACTCGCGGGCGACGACGTTGCGGATCCGGCGGTGCTCCTCGGCGTTCTTGGCGAACATCAGGTGGGTCCACAAACGCCAGACCGGGCTCGACTCGTCGATGCCCGACAGCTGCAGGGTCGGCATCGCCACCGACGCGAAGCGCGGGTCGTTGAGCACGCCCTCGACGTCGTCCTCGGACAGGAAGTCGACGACGGCGCCCATCTCGTCGGTCACGACGTCGGCGCCGACCTCGAGCATCCGCCGTCGACGTTCGAGTGGCGGGACGTCCGGTGAGAACGGCGACTCGCTCATCGGGAACACGTACGGCTCTCGCATCTCGGTTGCCCTTCCCCTTTCGCTGTGCGAAAATCTCTGCGTTCAGCGAACTCAGTCTGGAAGCCGGATCGACCGCGTGTCAACGCAGACGGCGCACCGACGACCATTCGGGCAGGATCAGCCGATGGTGGCTCGCACGAGCGGGACGCCCGGGCGATACGCGAGGTGGTGGTAGCTCGGCGCGTCGAGGACGACGGCGTGTCCTCGCATGCCGGGAACGAGACGTCCGACGTCGTCGCGGCGCAGGGCGCGGGCACCGCCGACGGTGACGGCCCGCACGGCTTCCTCGATCGTCATGCCCATCTCACGCACCGCCAGGGCGATGCAGAACGAGATCGAGGTCGTGTAGCTCGAGCCCGGGTTGCAGTTCGACGCCATCGCCACCGACACACCGGCGTCGATCGCCCGCCGCGCGTCGGGGTACGGCTGGCGGGTCGAGAAGTCGGTGGCGGGGAGGAACGTCGCGACCGTGTCGCTGTCGGCGAGCGCCTCGATGTCGTCGTCGGTGAGGTACGTGCAGTGGTCGACCGACGCGCACCCGAGCTCGACCGCCAGCTGCACCCCCGGCCCGTGGCCGAGCTGGTTGCCGTGCAGCCGGAGCCCGAGGCCGGCGGCCCGACCCGCCTCGAGCACGCGCCGTGACTGCTCGGCCGTGAACGCACCCGTCTCGCAGAACGCGTCGATCCACCGGGCGTACGGTGCCGCCGCGTCGAGCATGTCACCGCACACCAGATCGACGTAGTCGTCGGCCCGCCCGTCGAACTCGGCCGGCACGAGGTGCGCGCCGAGGAAGGTGACCTCGTCCGTGTACGCGGCCGCGATCTCGCACGCCTGGGCCTCGGCCGCGACCGACAGCCCGTAGCCCGACTTGATCTCGATCGTCGTCGTCCCGGCCCGGCGCGCCTCGTCGATCCGCCCCCGCACCAGCCGGTGCAGCTCGTCGCT
>JAUHYJ010000455.1 GCA_030425785.1 Acidimicrobiia bacterium
ATCGAACAGCCCGATGGCTGAACTGCCGCCACCGTCCGGTCCACCGGCCGGCTGGTACCCCGACCCGTACGATCCGTCGCGACAGCGCTACTGGGACGGTCGCGCCTGGGACCTGTCGGCCATGCCCACCACGGCCGCGCCGTTCGGCGGCGGAAGCGCCGACGACTTCCCCGACGTCGGCGACTGGCTCGACCGGGGGTTCCGCGCGGCGTACCGCCGCTGGCGGGCGGTCTTGGTCCTCGCGCTGCTGACGGCGCCGATCACGTCGGTGTGCACGAACCTCGCGATCGACCGGGCAGCCGACGGTGTCGTCATCTCCGACGACAGCATCGACGGGTGGACGAACGACCGGCTCCCGATCGTCATCGTGTTGGCGGCGGTGGCCATCATCGTCTCGATCATCGGCGGGCTGGCGATGTACCGGCTGATGCTCGACACGATCGACGGCCACGAACCGTCGTCCCTCACGTTCGGGGCCGAGGCGGGCGCTGCGATCCGGTCACTCGGTGGCGGGTTGGCGGCCATGCCGCGAGCGATCGGGTGGAGTCTGGTGCTCGGGCTGGCACTGGTGGCTGTCGTCCTGGTCATGGCGGTGCTCGCGCTCGGCGCCGGCGCGCTCGTGTTGCTCGGCGTGCTCGTGTTGATCCCGGTCGCGATCTTCCTCGCGATCCGGTGGGCGTTCTTCGTGACCGCGCTCGTCGACGGTGCCGGGAACCCGTTCACCAAGTCGTCGGCGGTCAGCCGGGGTCGTTGGTGGCCGACGTTCGGCCGGCTCCTGCTGCTCGGGATCATCCTGTGGCTGATCTCGTTGGTGATCCAGATCATCGCCACCGTGCTCGGTGGCGGAGGGTTCGGTGGCTTCGGCGGCGGTACGACGTTCGAGGTCAACAGTGACGGCACCTTCGAGACGATCGTGCTCGACGACGAGCTGCAGATCACGACGTGGGGCACGATCGTCGGCGTGCTGACCTCGATCCTGGGCAGCCTGTTCGCCACCAGCGTGGGCGCGGCGGCGACCGCCGTGCTGTACCGGACCCGCAACGCCCGCCGCTGAGCGACGACGCTAGGTCTCGGGGGTGAGCGAGCCCTTCGTGTAGTCGAACGAGATCATCTCGGTCGGCGTGATCCGCATGATCACGGGCTCCCACTTGCGGGCGAGCTGCTCGGCGTAGGCCGCAGCAGCGTCGCGGTCGCCGAAGTAGCGCTCGAAGATGTCGACCCGCCGAGCAGCGGCGTCATCGGGCTCGAGCGTCGCTTCCCCATAGATCATCACGCCTCGATACGGCATCCGGTCGCTGTCGACCAGGACCGTCACGCGCGGGTCGCGCTGGACGTTGCGGACCTTGCGCTGGATCGTCTGGGTGCTGACGAGCACCTCGCCGCCGTGCCAGGCGTACCAGATCGGCAGCGTGTGCGGTGTGCCGTCGGGGTTGATCGTGCTCAACCGGGCCAGCCTCGGTGCCGACAGAAAGGTGTCGATCTCGTCGGCTGACATCGGCGGGACCTGCGGATATCGCTGCACCTCGACCATGGACGGATGCTACGGCACCCGCGAGAGCCCCTCGGACGTGGTCGCCATCAACACGGAGGACCACCTCATGACATCGGAACGTGGGCGCCTGTGGCGCAGCCGATGGGCCGCGGTCGGTGCCGCGATCGCCGTCACGTTCGGAGCCGGCGGGTTGAGCATGGTCCGGGCCGATTCCCAGCAGTCGGTCTTCGTCGCGATCGGGACGCAGCGCGTGCTCGACACCCGGATCGGCGTGGGCCTCTCCGGCCAGCTCGTCAGTCAACAGCCGCGGCGACTGGACGTGACGGGGACGATCCCGGTCGTGCTCCCGGGCGACCGAGCCGGCTCGGCGCTCGTGACACCGGAGGGCACCACCGCGGTGGTGCTGAACGTGACCGCGGTGGACCCGACCGACATCGGGTTCGTATCGGTCCGGCCCGGCACCGCCACCGGCACGCCGACGACCTCGAACATCAACATCACCAGCCCGGGCGGTGTGTACCCGAACGCCGTGACCGTCGAGGTGCCGACGACCGGCGAACGCACCGGTGAGATCGAGCTCTACTACTTCGGCCTGTCGGCCGGGGCTCGGACGGATCTCCTCGTGGACGTCGTCGGCTACTACGTCGAGGGCTCGGGTTCCGGCACCCAGGGTCCGGCGGGTCCGCAAGGCCCGAAGGGCGACACCGGCGCGAAGGGCGACACCGGTGCGAAGGGGGCCACCGGCGCGAAGGGCGACACGGGGGCGACCGGCCCACGCGGCTACTCGGCGTGGGACACGATTCCGAGCGGGCTGACCATCACCGGCGAGTTCGGGTGGGACAGTCACATCCCGTCCGGCGGCGGGACCGACAGTGACGAGATCTACGTGCCGTTCGGCGGCAAGGCGCCGGCATCGCCGACCGTGCGGTTCGAGGGAGGCTCGGGCTACCTCGGGGCGCATGGCGACTGTTCGGGCACGTGGAACGCTCCGACGGCTCCGGCCGGCACGGTGTGCATCTATCCGTTCGACGCGGCCGGGATCGACATCGCCGCCACCTTCGCCGGTTCGTCGCTGACGACGAGCGGCTTCTACATCTCGGTCATCCCGTCCGGCAGCGCCGACCCGGGCGACGACATGTACGTCTACGGCACGTGGGCGTACCGCGCGCCCTGACATCACGCCGGATCACACGGTGACGAGCCCGGCCGCCACCCACGTCGGCTCGGGCGCCGCCAAGGCCCCCGAATAGTCGACCAGATCGAGGTCGTGCACGACCGGGTCGATTCCGTCGCCGAGCAGGTGTGCCAGCACGGGACCGACATCTCGGAAGTCCGAGCGATGCTGCTCGCACAGCACGGCGAACTCGTCGTAGCGGTGGCCGGCGAGTGCGTCGAGCTGGGCTCCGATGGCGGCCCGCGCGACCCGCATCGTCGCAGGCTCCTGCCGATCGAGGCAGTCAGCCGGCGGGGTGCCGTAGGCGTGCCCGTGATGGATCGGATCGGTCGTCGCCACCAGGAGCGCACCGTCGGCGAGGATGCCCGCGAGCTCGTCCACGCCCGGCAGGGTGTCCGGTTCGGCGCCGACCAGGAACGGATAGCGCGCGATCACGTCGATCGTCCGGCCCTGTTCGGCCGCTGCGATCTGCAGCAACTCCTCGAATGCATCGAGTGAGAACTCCTCTGCGGCGAGCCCGTCGGCCGTGTGGACACCGCGCAGCCGGCCGCGGGCGGCCTCGTCGCCGGTTCGCGCCGCCGCCACGAGGTCGGCATCGGCGCGTCGTCCGCCGTGCAGGACACCGAGCGCGAGCACCCGATCAGCGCCGGACGCGAGCACCGTCGCAACGGCGCGAGCGATCTGTTCCCCGGTCACCTCGAGTCGTGTGTGGGGCACGACGATCGCGCCACCAGGCCGCATCGGCAACGGTTCGGCCGCGTCGAGGAGGTCGAGCAGGAGGGCACGGCCGAGTCGGGACCGTTCGTCGCGGTAGTACCGCTTCCAGGCGTACGCCGAGTCCATCATCCGCGCGATTCGACTCGGTCGTCCGGGGTCATGCGACGACGTTACGGCGTCGAGCGCTCGGCACACCACGCGCCGTTCGGCCCCGCTGCCGCGGCACTACTGATTCGGGTCGCGGTGGCCCGGTCAGAGCGCCTTCGTCATGTGGATGTCGTCGGGTTCGCGCTCGACCAGCTCGGCCAGGGGCTGGGTCGCAAGTCGGTAGCCCTGGGCGAGATAGAAGTGCACGGTGTTCGCCGACGGCGTTGCGGACACGACGATCTCGG
>JAUHYJ010000456.1 GCA_030425785.1 Acidimicrobiia bacterium
GCTGTTCGACCGGTGCGCCGAACGCGTCGCCGACGACGGCCGGTTCGACCTGCTCGCCGACTACGCACAGCCGTACTCGGTCGCCGTGATCTGCTCGATGCTCGGGGTGCCGCGCGCCGACACGCAACGCCTGCTCGACTGGTCGCACGCGATCGTGAAGATGTACGAGCTGTCGTCGACCGACGACGTGAAGTGGGCCGCCGAGCAGGCGGCCGGCGAGTTCATCGAGTACACCCGCGACCTCATCGCCGCGAAGCGCCGGGCACCCGACGACCTGCTCGTGTCCCAGTTGGTGCAGGTCGTCGACGACGGTGATCGATTGACCGACGCCGAGATCACGTCGACGACGATGGTGCTCCTGGAAGCCGGGCACGAGGCGACGGTCAACACACTCGGCAACGGGGTCCGCGCACTCCTGCACCACCGCGACCAGTGGCGGCGGCTGGTCGACGGCGAGGTCGACGCCCGCACGGCGGTCGAGGAGCTGCTCCGGTTCGACGCGCCGCTCCAGCTGTTCGAGCGGTGGGTACTGGACGACGGTGTCGAGATCGCCGGTCGGTCGCTGCCGGTCGGCGCCGAGATCGCGATGCTGTTCGGGTCGGCGCAGCGCGACCCGCGGCGGTTCGACGACCCCGACCGGTTCGACGTCGGCCGGGGCGACTCGGGCCACATCGGTTTCGGCGGCGGGCTCCACTTCTGCGTCGGGGCGCCGCTCGCACGGGCGGAGATCGCCGCGTCGATCGAGCGGCTGGTCGCGCGGTTCCCCGATCTCGAGTTGGTCGAGGAGCCGGAGTACCACCCCACGTTCGTGATACGCGGCCTGCGGTCGCTCGACGTCACCGGTTGACCGGCCGACCGGCGTCGCGCCGGGGCCGCCGTGCCGTCAAGCAGCCGGTCGCGTGACGTGCAGCGTCGGCAGCTCGTCGCTGGCGTCGATCGGGAAGCGCCACTCGCCCGAGCAGGCGACGACCTCGACTCGCCCGGCGTGCTTGTCGAAGTGCTTGGCGAGGACGAGCGCCTCGTCGACGTGCCGGCGGGTGAGCGGGCGGCCCGGGTCGGGGGCGTCGGGTGCGTCGACGGGCAGGGCCCCGCCCGCGCTGCCGACGATCGCCGTGTCGACCAGACGAGCCCCGGACACGACCCAGGTGCGATCGCGATGGCGCACCGTGACGTCGCCGGCGGCTCGCAGCGTGTCGACGAGCTGCTGGCGGCGGACGGCCACGAGCAAGGCGCGCAGACGGTCGCGGACCATCGCCGCCTCCTCGAACCGTTGGGCAGCGGCGAGCGCAGCCATGCGCCCGGTCAGGCGCTCGGTGATCGGCCCGACGTCGCCGCGGAACGCCCGCACCGCCGCATCGACCGCCGCGTCGTAGCGCGCTCGGTCGGCGTCGCCGGCGCAGGGGCACATCGCCACGCCGAGCTGGGCCGCGCTGCAGGGGACGGCGCCGTCGGCGGGTCGGAAGTTCACCCCGAGCCGGGTCGAGCACCGACGGAGAGGCAGCACCGACTGCAGCGCCTCGACGACCTGTCCGGCCATCGCCCGCGACGGCAGCGGCCCGAGGTGTTCGCCCGTCGTCGAGGGCTCTTTCACCACGGACAGGCGCGGCCACGGCGAGTCGGTGTCGAGCCGGACGTAGCAGTACTTGTCGGCGCGGGTGCCCGCCCGGTTGTAGCGGGGGAGGAGCCGGGCGATCAGTCGGCACTCGATCACCTCGGCCGACAGCGGATCGGCGAGCTCGAGGTGCCGCACCCGCTGCATCTCGCGCAACATCGGGCCGATGCGTCGGCGGTCCTCGCGGCCGAAGTAGCTGCGCACCCGCTGGCGGAGATTGGTCGCCTTGCCGACGTACAGCACCTCGTCGCGGTGGCCGCAGAACAGGTAGACGCCCGGCGTCCGGGGCAGCGACGACGTCATCGTCAGCTTGCGCGCCTGCGGGTGGCCGGCGAGCTTCGCCAGCATCACCAGGTCGTCGAGCCCGAGCACGCCCAGACCGGCCGCTCGCTCGAGCAGCAGATGGAGGAGATCGGTGGTCGCGAGTGCGTCGTCGAGAGCGCGGTGGCTCGGTGTGTGGTCGAGACGGAGCCGTGACGCCAGCGTCGACAGCTTGCAGTTCGGCACCTCGTCGCGCAACAACCGACGGGCGAGCGCAGCGGTGTCGACGACCGTCGGCCGGTACTCGGGGCGATCGTCGCGTGCGAACGCGGCGCGCAGGAAGCCGAGGTCGAACGCGGCGTTGTGGGCGACGAACACTGAGTCGCCGAGGAAGTCGCGCAAGCTGCCGAGCACCGTCTCGATCCGGGGTGCCGTCGCGACGACGGCATCGGTGAGGCCGGTCAGCATCACGATCTGTGGGGGGATCGCCCGCCCCGGGTTGACGAGGGTGTGGAACGTGCCGAGACACTCGCCGCCCCGCACCTTGACGACGCCGATCTCGGTGATCGTGTCCTCGTTGCGGTTGCCGCCCGTCGTCTCGAGGTCGAGGACGCAGAAGGTCGTCTCGTGGAGCGGCGTCCCCAGATCGTCGAAGCTGCGTTGACCCAACATCACGCTCGTCATGGGCGCCGATCGAATCACGAACACGTGTTCGCGTCAAGAACACTCGTTCGATCGATGCGGGAACGCTCCCTGCTCCCGGTCGGGGCCGACCGGTACAGTGCCGACATGGAGCACGAACCGATCGACCCGCGTGCGCTGCGGTCGATGGTCGAGTTCGCCGTGCTCATGGCGCAGGAGGGGCAGAAGTTCAAACCCCCGCTCGCCTACCCGTCGCCCCTCAAGAAGTTCTTCAGCGCGAAGCGGATCCCGGCCACCGCCCTGCCGGGCCTGGTTCGCGCGATCGAGCGCGACGACGAGTTCCGTCGCAAGATCGGCGCCGGCGCGCTGCCCGAACTGGTCGACGACGTCGGTCGCCTGTGGCTGACCCGCCCGGACGGCTGGCACGCTGACGCGCTCCGGCTCGTCGAGCAGGCCGCCGCCGAGCAGGCCGCGGCCGACGCCGCCCAGGAGCTGAAGCGGTCGGAGAAGCGACGCGCCGCGGCCGAGGAAGCCGCCGCTCGCACCCGGGCCGAACTCGTCACGCTGCAGGAATCGCTCGCGACTCGCAATGACGTCATCGAGGGCCTGCGGTCTGATGTCGTCAAGCTCACCGACGAACTCGACACCCTGAAGGCCGAGCTCATCGACACCCGGAACGAGGCCCGCCACGCCCGCGATCGCGAGCTGGCGGCGGTCGACAAGTTGACGGCAGCCGAGCAGGCGCTCGACGACGCGGTCGCGGCCCGCGGTTCGGCCGAAGCCGTGCGCGACGACGTGCTGGCCGACCGGGCGGCGGTCGTCGCCGAGCGGTCCGAACTCGCCCGCCTCGCCGCCCACGCCGAGTCGTTGGCGGCCCAGCTCACCTCGTTGGCGGCGCCGCGGTCGACGGCTGCGCCGGAACCGGTCAGCCGCAAGCCGCTGCCGATGCCCGGCGGCATCGTCGGTCACTCGGATGCGGCGGCCGAGTACCTGCTCCGCTCGGGTGCGTCGGTGGTCATCGACGGCTACAACGTCGCCAAGCTCGCCTGGCCGAAGCTCGATCTGGCCGGCCAGCGGGTCGTGCTCCTCGACGCCGTCGAGAACCTGGCACGCCGGTTCGGCAGCGACATGACCGTCGTGTTCGACGGCGCGAACGTCGTCGGCGCCGCCGCCGACCAGCGCCGGATCGTGCGGGTCGTGTATTCACCCGAGGACGTCATCGCCGACGACGTGATCCGCGACGAGGTGCGCCG
>JAUHYJ010000457.1 GCA_030425785.1 Acidimicrobiia bacterium
TCGGCCCGAAGACGGTCGTCCACCGCTACACCTTCCCGACCGCGCGTGACGCTCGGCTGGTCGTCGACCTGTCCCAGGGTGGGCTCGCGATCGACCACGGTGCGACCGTCCCGCTGCGCGCCCACGTCCACGCCGTGTCCCCCACCAGCGCGGCCGGCCACGTCACGGTCGAAGGGGCACCGCTGTCGTTCCACCTCGAGTGCGATGCCCCCGGCTGGCGACAGGTGCTCTGGTACGACCGGCGCCTCATGGAGGGCAGCACCCACCTCGAGTTCGACGACATCCGCCCGACGACCCTGCGCACCTTCGGCCTGATGTGGCGCGGACCGGTCGCAGCCGGCGACACGATCGAGCTCCGCATCGGCTTCTCGCTCCGCGGCACCGAGCGCGCCGCCGCCAACCTCGTCGCGGACGCCGTCGATCACGTCCACGCGTTCGAGACCCGGCGCGCCGCGACGGCACGCACGTGGAAGAGCCACCTCGACACGATCCACATCGACACCCGATCGACCGACCGCGCCACGACGTTCGCGACCGCGCTCTACCACTCGCTCGTGAAACCGTGCTTCGCGTTCGGCGAGAGCCCGTTCTGGCCGGCCGCCGGACCGTTCGTGTTCGACATCTGCACGATGTGGGACATCTATCGCACCCAGCTGCCGCTCCTCACGGCGCTGTTCCCCCACCGTGCCGTCGAGCTCGCGAACGCCCTGTTCCACGTGTGCGAGGAGGAGGGCAACCTGCCGATCGGGTACCGGATGGCGCGCGGTGCCGACCGCTTCGCCCGCCAGGGCAGCGCGCTGGTGCATCCGTTCGTCGCCGACCTCTGCCACCTCGACCTGCCGGGCATCGACTGGGAGTGGGCACTGTCGAACCTGCACAGCGACCTGCACCGCGCCTACGCCGAGGAGTACCTCGAGCAAGGTGTCACCCACCCGATCACGCACACCCTGGACGTCGCCGGGGCGTACCACTACACCGCCGGGATCTCCCGCCGGGTGGGCGACGACCGCCTCGCCGGCCAGTTCGAAGCGCTGGCCGAGGGCTGGGCCAACGCCTTCGACCCGACGACCGGCCTGCTCGTCGACTCGACGTTCTACGAAGGCGGGCGGTGGAACTACTCGTTCCGGCTCCTCCACGACATGGCCGCGCGGATCGAAGTCGCCGGTGGCGCGGAACGCTTCGTCGCACTGCTCGACCGCTTCTTCGGCGTCGGCGCCGAGCCCGTCAAGCAGCCCGGCGTGCGACCCAGCCGCGACGAGATGCTCGCCGGCTACGCGCTCGACCGATTCGAGGGGCTCAACAACGAACCGGACATGGATGCCCCGTGGGCCTATCACTACGCCGGCCGCCCCGACCGGACGACCGAGATCGTGCACGCCGTCGTCAACAACCAGTTCGGCACCGGACGGGGCGGGCTGCCGGGCAACGACGACAGTGGCGGGCTGAGCTCGTGGTACGTCTGGGCGGCACTCGGCCTGTTCCCCGTCGCCGGGCAGGGCGGTGCGCTCGTCAACGCGCCGTCGTTCGCCGAGGCCCGCGTCGCGATGCCGGGCGGCCCGCTCACCATCACCGCCGACGGCTTCGTCGAGCCCGAACCCGATCGGCCGTGCCAGTACGTGCGATCGGTCCGGCTCCACGGCCGCGAACGCCCCGGGTCGTGGCTCGACCTGCGCGAGCTCCACGCCGGCGGCCATCTGGCGATCGAGCTCGGCGACCGGCCGAGCGACTGGGCGACGACGTCGCTGCCGCCATCGACCTCCACCTCTCCACCACCGACACCCACCGCATCGACCACCACCTGACGAACGGAGCCGCCCCATGATGACCCTCGCCAGCCGACCGGAACGCCGACTCGTGATCGTGGTCAGGGCCGACCCGGTCATCTGTGGCCACTCGGGCGAGGCGCGCAACCTCGCGGAGGTCGCGCTCACTCGCGGGTTCGACGACGTGCGCATCGTCACCTGGCCGATCGACGTGCTGCGCAACGCACACCTGCCGCTCAAGCCGCTCGACGCGGTCATGCCCTACAGCGACGGCATCACCGTCGAACGACCCGGCGGCGTCGGCGACTACAAGGTGCCCGACGGCCGGTTCCTGGCCGGGATGACCGGTCGCCTGGTCGAGCTGTTCACCGACGGCGTGCCGACGGTCGCGATGTCGCTGTACCTCACCCCGCACGCGACCGCGATCGCCGATGCCCGGCGGATCGCCGCCACGTCCGGCCTGCCGTGCGACGTCACGACGATCGCCGAGGCCGTCGGATCCGACATCACCAACGTGGTACGTCGCTGCGTCGCCAAGGGCGAGTTCGGTGCCGCCGCCCACCTGTTCGCCACGTACCTGAGCAACGAGCGATGCGTCGCCGTGAGCGAGTTCACCCGCGACATCATCATCGACGCCGCGTCCGAGATCGACGCCCAGCACGGCACCCGCTTCGCGCCCCATTGCGCCGAGCGAATCGGCATCTCCTACCCGGCGATCGACGCCAGCCAGTACACCTCGATCGCCACGAGCGACGTCGACGCGGCACTCGCGCGGCGGGGGCTCGAGCGCGACCGCTACGTCCTGTTCCTGTCACGCCTGTCGAAGGCCAAGGGCGTCGACGACTTGATCTCGGGGTTCTCGCGCAGCCATGCCCGTCACCACGTCAAGCTCGTCGTCGCCGGCAACGGTCCCGAGGCCGTTGCGCTCCGCGCCCAGGCCGGGTCGTCCCCCGCCGCCCACCAGATCGTGTTCCTCGACGACGTCGACGACGTCGAGAAGCCGCTCCTGATGGCCGGCTCGTCGGCGTTCGCCCTGCCCAGCAAGCCGCGGCCCGAGTTCGTCGAGACCTTCGGCATCGCCCTGGTCGAGAAGATGCTCGCCGGCGGCGGACCGGTCATCACGTGCACCACCGGCGGCATCCCCGAGGCGGTCGGCTCGCACGCGCTGATGGTGCCCCACGGGTCACCGCAGGCGATCGCCGAGGCGATCGACCATGCGGTCGGGGGCATGACGCCGGCCGAGCTGCGCAAGCGCGAGACGGCGGCGCGCGCCCACGCGATGCAGTTCGACCGCGAGCACGTCTTCGACCGGCTGTTCGCCTCACTCGACGAGCAGCTCGCAGCCTGAGCGCGGGCCCGGCGGCCGGAGCACGACGTACGATCCGGCCATGGCGACCCTGGTCCCGTACCTCACCTTCCGCGACTCGGATGCGACGCTCGCGTTCCTCACCGAGGGGCTCGGGTTCGAGATGGTGGCCGAGCAACGTGGCGACGGCGGCGAGCTCGTCCATGTCGAGCTGAGGCGCGGGGATGCGCTCGTGATGGGTGGCAGTGGCGACGCCGCCGCCGGTGCGGCACCGGGGCTCTACCTCGTCGTCGACGAGGTGCCCGAACGGTTCGCACGTCTGCTCGCGCTCGGTGGCCGGGAGGTGTACCCGCCCGAGCAGACCGAGTGGGGCACGTGGCGGGCCCGCCTCACCGATCCGAGCGGCCACGAGTGGACCATCGGCACCTACCAACCTGGGCAGACCTGGTAGGCGTCGCCGATCCCACGACCGGTCGGCGCCGTCGCGGGCGTAGGCTGGTCCTCGACATATCGTCCAGGGGCTGACTGGTTTCGACATCAGAGCTGTTGGGCGGGTTTGCGACCCGAGTTGCTCAGACTCGCTAAACGGGGCAACCCAAAGAATTGCCGATGAGCAGTTCGCTCTCGCCGCCTGATTTTCAGGTGAGTGGAGAGTCATCGTGAGCAGCAATGCCGCACGGGGCCAA
>JAUHYJ010000458.1 GCA_030425785.1 Acidimicrobiia bacterium
GCCTTCGGGCTCGGCGATCAGGTCCTCCCGTCGAACGACTGGCCGATCGACGACGGCGACACCGCATTGGTCGCGACGCTCGACGACGCGTCCATGCTGGTCCTCGCCGTCAACGATGAGGTCGCCACACGGCTGAACTCGGACACGAGCCGGCTCACGAACGGTTTCGCCGCTGCGCTCGCCGCGATGGTCGAGGCCGGCGCCGGTGACGGTGCCACACAGATCGTCGAGGTCGGCCAGGCCGACGTCGTGCCCTCGGTCGTGTCGGAGATCCACGACGGCAAGCAGTTGTGCGCGCTGTTCGGTGTCGCGGTGCCGACCCCCGGCGCCGACGACCTCGGCGACGACATCGCGGGCTCCGACGGCGAGGTGCCCGGTGGCGCCGGCGCCGCTCCGATGTACGAGCCGGCCGCGCTGGCCGGCGCCGATCAGCCGATGGGCGCCCTCTCCGCCGGCCCGCTGACCCTGCTCGAAGACGTCGAGATGGACGTCACCGTCGAGCTCGGCCGGACGACCATGCCGATCCGCGAGCTGCTCGCGCTCCAGCCGGGGATGGTCGTCGAGATCGACCGCGCCGCGGGCGCGCCGATCGACGTGCTCGTCAACGGCCGCCGCATCGCGTGCGGCGAGGTCGTGGTCATCGACGAGGAGTTCGGCATCCGCATCACCGACATCGTCGACTCGCGGGCACGCGTCTGATGGTCGACGCCGACCTCGTGTCGCTGCTCGTTCGCACGGTCGTGTCGCTCGCGGTCGTGCTGGCCGTGGTCGCGGTCGCGTACGCCGTCGCGAAGCGCCGCGGCAACCGGGCGTCGGCCCCGGCCCCGGCACGTCGCCGCGGGCGCGGCGCCAAGCCCTCGGGCGTCGAGGTCGTCGGCCGGGTCGGACTCAACCGCAGCACGGCGGCGGTCGCGCTTCGATTCGGCGACCGGGTGCTCCTGGTGTCGTCCTCGGAACAGGCCGGGACCCAGCCGCTGAGCGAGATGAGCGCCGCCGACTGGGACGAGCTGCACACCGTTCGTGAACCGCTTGCCGAGACCTCGATCGTGAGCGGCGCCGACCGCACGATCGGGCCCCGCCCGACCTTCCTCGAGGCGCTCCGGCAGGCGACGGCTCGCCATGCCTGACCGCCGGCTGCTCGCGCGTGCGGTCGCGTCGATCGCCGTCGCCCTCGTCGCCCTGCTGGGCGTCGCCGGGGGGCGCGCTTCGGCGACCGTCGAGCCGATCCCGGTGCCGACGCCACCGGTCGTGCCCGACATCCCGATCCCCGATCAGCCCGCGCCGGACGAGGGCGTCGTCCCGATCCCCACCCCGGACCGCACCGAGGCGACCGACGAGGTGGACGACGGCGACCGCTCGGCGACGATCGGGCTCGACGTCCCGGACGTCACGGGCGACTCGTCGAATGCCGTCGTCATCATCCTGTTGCTGTCGGTGCTGTCGATCGCTCCGAGCCTGCTGATCCTGACGACGTCGTTCACGCGCATCGTGATCGTGATGTCGTTGACCCGCAACGCGCTCGGCATCCCGCAGCTCCCGCCGCAGCAGGTCATCGTCGGGCTCAGCCTGTTCCTCACCCTGTTCGTGATGGGGCCGACCCTGTCGGAGATGAACGACGTCGGACTGCAGCCGTTGCTCGCCAACGAGCTGTCGTTCACCGAAGCCGGCGAGGCGGCGGCCGAACCGCTGCGCGAGTTCATGCTCGGTCACACGCGCGAGGGTGAACTCGAGATGTTCCTCGACGCGTCGGCGGTCGAGACGCCGGTCACCCGCGACGAGGTGCCCCTCACCGCACTGATCCCGGCGTTCGTGCTCTCCGAGCTCAAGTCGGCGTTCATCATCGGCTTCATCGTCTTCGTCCCGTTCATGGTGCTCGACCTCGTCGTGTCGGCCGTCCTGACCTCGCTCGGGATGATGATGCTGCCACCGACCTTCGTGTCGCTCCCCCTCAAGCTCCTGCTGTTCATCCTGCTCGACGGGTGGACGCTCATCGTCGGCACCCTCCTCACCTCGTACCAGTAGCGAATCGATGTTCACCATGCACGCCCCCGCCCACCACGTGGTGTCCAGGACGGTCACGCCATGACCTCACAGGACGCCGTCGACATCGGCACCGACGCCCTCATCCTGGCCGCCAAGATCGCCGGGCCGTTCCTGCTCGTTGTCCTCGCGATCGGCGTGATCGTCGGGTTGATCCAGTCGGTCACCCAGGTCCAGGAGCAGACCCTGTCGTTCGTCCCCAAGCTGATCGGCGCCGCGGTCGTCGTGGCCGTGTCCGGTTCGTGGATGCTCGAGCAGATGGTCGCGTTCGGTCACGAGCTCATGGCGCGCGCGCCACAACTCCTGAACGGCTGACCCTCGTGGAGATCGACCTCCCCGTCGCGCAACTCGTCGGGTTCAGCCTGGCGCTCGTGCGCACGACGGCGTGGGTCTCGATCTGCCCGCCGTTCAACTCGCCGGCGGTGCCGAAGCGGGTGCGTGTCGGCCTCGCGACCGCGATCTCGTTCGTCGTCGCGCCGATGATCGCCGAAGCGAGTGACGGAGCGGCCGGTGCCTCGCCGGTGTCGCTCGCGCTCGGTCCGTTCGTCATCGCGCTGCTCACCCAGGCGATCGCCGGGCTCGCACTCGGATTCGCGGTGCTGCTCCTGTTCTCGGCGATCCAGGCGGCCGGCGACCTCATCGACCTCCAGGTCGGCTTCTCCCTCGGTCAGGTGATCGACCCGCTCTCGGGCACCTCGGCCGCGCCGATCGGCCGCTTCCACCAGCTGCTCGCACTGGTCATCGTCTTCGCGATCAACGGTCACGTCCTCGTCGTGCGCGGGTTCCTGCGGTCGGTCGAGGCGGTGCCACTCGGCCAGGTCGACCTGGCCGTCCTCGGCTCGCAGCTCGTCGACCTGCTGACGATGTTCCTCGTGGCCACGATCGAGATCGGGCTGCCCGTGCTCGCCGCCCTGTTCTGCACCGAGGTCGCCCTCGGCCTGCTGGGCAAGGCGGCGCCGCAGTTGAACATCCTCGTGCTCGGGTTCGCCGCGAAGACCGCGGTCGCGCTCCTGCTGCTCGGTGTCACCCTCGCGATGCTGCCCGAGGCGACCGAATCGTTGATCGGCCGCGCGGTGCGCATGGCCGGCCAGGCGTTCGGGGGCTGACGTGGCGCAGTCGGACAAGACCGAGCAGCCGACTCCGAAGAAGCAACGCGACACCCGGCGCAAGGGGCAGATCGCGAAGTCGCAGGACCTCACGGCCTGGGCGTCGTTGCTGCTCGGCCTCTACCTGCTGCCCATGACGATCGGCCGCGTCGCCCAGGTGCCGGTCGACTCGTTCGCCGCGCTGCGGGCGGCCTCCGAACAGCCGAGCCCCGATCTCGCGATCCGAACACTCGGCGCCGGCCTGCAGTCCGGCCTGTTCGCGATCCTGCCGCTGATGGGCGCAGTGGTGCTGGCGTCGGTGCTGGTCACCCTGAGCCAGACCGGCTTGATCCTGACGGGCAAGCCGTTGAAGCCGGACTTCAAGCGCGTCAGCCCGAAGGCCGGCTTCAAGCGGCTGTTCTCGGCGCGGTCGGCCTGGGAGACGGCGAAGCAGGTGATCAAGATCACGGTCGTCATCGCGATCGCGTGGCCGCGGGTGGTCGTCCTCGTCGACCATCTCGCGGGACGGGGTCGGCTCCCGCTCGACGAAGGGCTGCGCGTCGCAGGCGACGACATCCTCGGGCTCGTCCGCACGATCGCCTGGACCATGGTGGTGCTCTCGTTCCTCGA
>JAUHYJ010000459.1 GCA_030425785.1 Acidimicrobiia bacterium
CCAGGCCGACGGGTCGAAGATTTCGGAGACCTGCGCAGTCATGCCCACATGTTGGCGTCCGGCGCTGGTTCCCGCGGCATCGTCGACGCAGCGAGCGTCGACGCACCGAGCGTCAGCGCATCGTCTGGCGCCGGAACGTCGCCATGTCGTAGCACCCGGCGATCGCGAGCCCGAGCCCGACGGCGAGCAGGACGCCGCGGCCCAGGTCCGCGGCAGCGAGTTCCCGGAGGGCGCCGTCGAGCCCGACGGCCTCGCTCGGGTCGAAGCGGATGGCCGAGCGGAGCAGGAACCACGCCGCAACCCCGAGCACGATCGCTCGCGCGACGAACCCCGCGACTCCGGCGCGTCCGATCCACCGCTCGGTGCGCGTGGACAGATCGTCCGTGTCGAGGTCGTCGACGAACTCGTAGCGGACGCCCTTGCGGACGTGGAAGGCCGCGACGGCGGCGACGATCACCGCGACGACGCCGACGAGCAGCCGCCCGCCCGGTGCCCCCATCAGGCGCGCCGTCAACTCTGCGGTGCTCTGCTCGTCGGACGGACGCTCGCCGCGCCCGAGGTTCCAGGCGGCGATGCCGAGCGCGCCGTAGAACACGCCCAGTCCCGCCCAGCCGATTCGTCGGAGCGCCCCGAGCACATCGCGGTCGGCGCTCGACGGGATCACGGCCTGTGTCACCTTCCAGACGGCGAACACCGCCAGGCCGGCGGCGAGCACGATCAGGAGCAGGCTGCCGATCGGCGTGTCCGAGATCGCACGCAGGGCGCCGCGCTGGTCGGCGGAGCGTGCGGGCCGGGAGCGGTCGACCGAGTCGCCGCGTCCGCCTGCGATGGCGACACGAACTGCGATGCCACCGATGACGACGAACACGAAGCCCTTGGCGAGCCAACCGATGCGCGTGACGTGCGCGATCCAATCGACGGCCGACCGGTCGTCGTCGCTCGACGGCAGTGTTCGGCCGCCGCCACGATCAGCCACGTCACGATCAGCCACGTCACGATCAGCCACGTCACGATCAGCCACGTCACGATCGTCCAAGGTCGCGATGCTGGTCCAAGGTCGCGTTTCCGACGGTCACGATCGGGTCGAAGTCGCGACGTCCGAGTGCCCGATCTCGAGCTGTTCGGCCGTGCCGCACCGGCGGGCCGCGGACGTCGCTGCGACGGCGGCGGCGGTGACGGGCACCGAGACGATCGCGCCGACCACACCCGCCACCGCAGCGCCGACGGCGAGCGCGAGCAGGACGACGGCCGGATGCAGGGCGAGCTGACGGGACATGATCATCGGGAGCAGGACATCGCCTTCGACCTGTTGCACGACGAGCACCACGATCGCGACGATGAGCGCCGTCTGGGTTCCCTCGGTGGTGAGAGCGACCGCGCAGGCCAGCATCCCGGCGAGGGTGGCGCCGACGATCGGGAAGAACGCTCCGAAGAACGTGATCACGCCGAGTGCGAGGGCGCCGGGCACGCCGAGGATCAACAAGGCCAGCCCGATCAGGAGGCCGTCGACGACGCCGGTGATGGCGACACCGCGGATCCAGCTCTGGAGCGCGGTGAACGCCGACGTACCGGCGGTGTCGATCGTTCGCCGGCGCGAGCTGTGGATCCGGCGCATGAACCACTGCCACATGGACGGACCGTCCTTGAGCGCGAAGAACGTGAGCACGATGACCAGGAGCACACCGGTGATGACGTTCGTCGCCATGCGAGCGAGCGACGCGGGCTCGTCGAAGATGCCCGAGGCCGCACGCGATGCGGCGGCCCCGATGTCGTCGAACGTCTCCTCGACGCGGGCCCGCTCGAGACCGAGTGGTCCGTCGACGAGCCAGTCCTGCACGTCGACCACTGCGTCGCGCCACTGACCGCGGAGGTCATCGACGGTCGACACGACCGGTCCGCGCACGAGCCAGCCGATGCCGACCAGCGCGCCCACGCTCCCGAGCAGGCTGGCCCACACGGCGAGGATGCGCGGCATCACGCGGTCGAGCAGCTCGACGGCCGGGGCGAGGAGTGCGGCGAGCATGATGCTGATGACGACGGGGATGACGACGATCCGCAGTCGGGCGAGGAGCCAGAGCATCGTGGCGGCGGCAGCGGCCACGACCAGGATCCGCCAGCCCCACGAGGCGCCGACGACGAGAAATCGCGGCACCTCGGTGCGATCGGTCGACGGCCCGTCGTTCGCGCCCTGCTCCCGCTCGACATTTTCCGTGACGTGCGCAGACCGGTCGCCGGTGCCCGGACCATGGTCCTGCGAGGCGCGCCCCTCCGAGGTGGTCGGGTCGCCGGGATGGATCAGATCGGTGATGATGGGCCTCGTTCTGTGAGACGGTGCGTTCGTGGGCGTTCATGACCCGGATACCTCCCGCACCGGCGAACGAAACCCGCCACAGCGGGTCGTCGTGGCGCCGCGCTACGGTTCCGGCCGTGTCGGAGGTCCGCATCCTGCCCGTCGCCGGGCTTCCCGAGATCGCCGCCGGGGACGATCTCGGCTCGATGGTCGCCGAGCGCGTCGAGCTCGAAGCCGGTGACGTCGTCGTCGTCACGTCGAAGATCGTGTCGAAAGCCGAGGGGTGCGCGATCGAGCTGGCCGACGTGACCCCGTCGGCGTTCGCCGAGGCATGGGCGTCGACCTGGGACAAGGATCCCCGCGTCGTCGAGGTCGTGCTGCAGCAATCGAGACGCGTCGTCCGCCAGGCGGGCCCGGTGCTGATCACCGAGACGCATCACGGCTTCGTCTGCGCGAACTCGGGTGTCGATCAGTCGTCGAGCGGCGCCCACGAACGGATCCTCACGTTGCCGGGCGACCCAGATGCATCCGCCCGGCGAATCCGGGCGGCGCTGCGAGCGCTCGGTCACCAGGTGGCGGTCGTGGTCACCGACACCTTCGGGCGACCGTGGCGCGAGGGGCAGACCGACATCGCGATCGGCGTCGCCGGCATCCATCCGCTGCGGAGCTACATCGGCGAGGTCGACCCCCACGGTCACGAGTTCCGGGTCCAGGAGATCTGCGTCGCCGACGAACTGGCGGCGGCGGGCGAGCTCGTGAAGGGCAACACGAGCCGCGTGCCGGTCGCGGTCATCCGTGGGTTCGAGTACGAACCCGACGAGGATGCGACCATCGCGCCAGTGCTTCGCGACGCGAGCCGCGACCTGTTCCGCTGAGCGCGACGACGTGTGTGGTCGCGTCAGGCCCGTGACCGTCGGCGTTGCTACGTTGCGTTCATGGGCGCCCACGGCATGCACGTTCACCCGACCGACGACGTGACGATCGACTACTACGCGGCCGGTGACGGCCCGGTCGCCGTGCTCGTGCACGGGATCACCGAGAGCCGCCGCACGTGGGACCCGCTGTTCCCGAAGTTCCTGGCCGCCGGCTACCGGGTCGTCGCCGTCGACCTCCGCGGCCACGGCGACTCGTCACGCGTCGGTCCGTACGACCTGGCGACGATGGCCGGCGATCTGGGACACGTGCTCGCCGCCGAGGGCACCGACGAGGCACTGCTCGTCGGGCACTCGCTCGGCGGCGCCGTCGTCTCGGCGTATGCGGCCGGCGGATCGTGTCGTGGCGTCGTGAACGTCGACCAGCCGCTCGCGCTCAGCGGCTTCAAGGAGATGCTGGGCCAGCTCCAGCCGATGCTGCAGGGGTCCGACGACGAGTTCCAGGCGGCGATCGGCGCCGTCTTCGAGCAGATGGCGGGTCCGCTCGTGGGTCACGAGCGCGAGCGCGTCGACGGGCTCCGTCGAGCGGAG
>JAUHYJ010000460.1 GCA_030425785.1 Acidimicrobiia bacterium
GATCGAGTACCAGTACCTCATGGAGCGCCGGAAGGCGCTCGGCGGTGCGTTGCCCAAGCGCACCACCAAGGCGCGCCGCCCACTGCCCCTGCCCGCGGACGAGACGTTCGCCGAGATGACGGCCGGGTCGGGCGACCAGGAGGTGTCGACCACGATGGGCTTCACGCGGCTGCTCCGCAGCCTGTGCCGCGACCCGGAGATGGGCAAGCGCGTCGTCCCGATCATCCCCGACGAGGGCCGCACGTTCGGCATGGACTCGCTGTTCAAGGAGCTCGAGATCTACGCCAGCCAGGGGCAGCTCTACGAACCGGTCGACCACGCCCTGCTGCTGTCGTACACCGAGGACTCCGACGGCCAGATCCTCGAGGAAGGCATCACCGAGGCGGGCTCGATGGCGAGCTTCATCGCGGCCGCCACGTCCTATGCGACGCGCGGTGTCCCGATGCTGCCGTTCTACACCTTCTATTCGATGTTCGGCTTCCAGCGCGTCGGCGACCTCATCTGGCAGGCGGCCGACATCCGCGCCCGCGGCTTCATGATGGGCGCCACTGCCGGGCGCACCACCCTGCTCGGCGAGGGACTCCAGCACCAGGACGGTCACTCGCTCGTCCTCGCGTCGACGGTGCCGGCCGTCCAGGCCTACGACCCGGCGTTCGCGTTCGAGGTCGGCGCGATCGTGCGCGCCGGCATCGAGCGGATGTACGGCTCGCGATCGCGCGAGAACGGTGGCGACCTCGAGTGCGACGTCATCTACTACCTCACGCTGTACAACGAGAACTATCCGATGCCCGCCGTCGAGGAGGGCAGCGACTGGGAAGAGGGCGCCGTTCGCGGCCTGTACCGCTTCGCGGCCGCCCCCGACGGGCCGTCGAAGAAGGCGACGATCCTGTTCTCCGGCATCGCGCACCAGGCGGCTCGCACGGCTGCCGCCGACCTGGCCGAGCACTACGACGTGGCGGCTGAGCTGTGGTCGGCGACGTCGTACAAGGCGCTGCGCGAGGAAGCCATGGCGACCGAACGCTGGAACCGCCTGCATCCCTCCCAGGACCAGAAGACTCCGATGGTGGTCGACCTGCTGCGCCAGACCGAGGGCCCGATCATCGCCGTCAGCGACTTCATGAAGCAGGTGCCCGAACAGGTCAACCGGTTCATCCCGGACGGCCGCCCCTTCGTGGTGCTCGGCACCGACGGCATGGGCCGCTCCGACACCCGCGAGGCGCTGCGCCGCTTCTTCGAGGTCGACACCGGCAACGTCGTACTGGCCGTCCTGTCCGGGCTCCTCGAGCAGGGTGAGATCGATGCGAGCGTCGTCGAGGACGCGATCGCCCGCTACGACATCGACCCCGAGGCTCGCGACCCGTTCATCGTCTGACCGGCGCACTTCAGAGGGTGCCGCCCGGTGCCGATGAACCGGCATGCGCTTCGAGTTCGTGTGCCGACACTGCCGACGACACGTGCTCTTCTTCGCGCCGCCGCCATCGACGCCACGCTGCGACCACGGCAAGCGCTGGAGCCTCGTGCGCTCACCGATGACGCGCATCTGACCGCCGCGACTTCCACTGGGTACCGTTGGGGGCATGCCCCTCGACGACGAACTGATCAACAAGGTCACGTGGAAGATCCCGAACGCGCTCGCGCTGGTCGGGTCGCGGGCCGGTGACGAGCGCAACGCGATGACGACGAGCTGGATCACACAGCTCTCGATGGAGCCGGTGCTCATCGGCGTCGGGGTCGACAACTCCGCCGTCACGCACCGTCTGATCAGCGACGGCGGCTCGTTCACGGTCAACTTCTGGAACGCGGAGGACACCCGCGTGTTCGTCAAGTACTCCAAGCCCGCCGAGTACGCCGACGGCGAGCTCAACGGACGAGCGGTCCGAGAGGCGACCACCGGGGCGCCGGTGTTCGACGAGGCGATCGCGTGGGTCGACTGCGAGGTCCGTCAGGCGCACGATCTCGGCACCCACACCTTGTTCATCGGCGAGGTCGTCGACGCCGCGATCAACGACGACGAGGCGCGACCGGCGTCGATGAGCGACACCCGCATGAAGTACGGCGGCGTCAAGCGGGGCGGCCACTGAGATGGCACTGCAACCCGGTGACGCGGCGCCCGACTTCGAGCTGCCCGACCAGCACGGCCAACCGGTCCGGCTGCGCGACCTGCGCGGTTCGTGGGTGCTGATGTGGTGGTACCCCAAGGCGGCCACCCCCGGTTGAACGGTCGAGGGACAGGCCCTGCGTGACAGGGTCGACCAGTTCGAGGCCCACGGCACCGTCATCCTCGGCGCATCGTTCGACACCGTCGCCGAGAACCTCGACTTCGCCGCCGATCAGCAATTCCCGTACCGATTGCTCAGCGACCTCCATCGACGCGTCGGGCGGGCGTACGGCGTGGCCCGTCCGGACGACGACAAGTTCGCCGACTACCCGCGGCGGATGAGCTTCCTCATCGACCCCGACGGGCTCGTCCGACGTATCTACGACGTCGACGACGTCGCGACCCACGCCGACGACGTCCTGGCCGACCTGGCGGAGCTGCAGGCGTGAGCGACGACACGCTCGCCTCACCGGGCCGGCGCCCGCCGTACACCACACGCGCCGACCCACGCCCCGTCGACCCCGGCGCCGACGCGTCGGCGCTCCGCGCACGTGCCACGGCAGTAAACCGCGGCGCCGCACGCGCCGCCGTGCTGGGCGTGAACGACGGGCTGGTCACGAACGTCTGCCTGATCCTGGCGGTGGCCGGCGCGTCGTCGGGTGTCACCGAGGTCCGCATCGCCGGCCTGGCGAGCCTGATCGCCGGTGCCTTCTCGATGGCCGCCGGCGAATGGATCAGCGTGCGCAGTCAGGCCGAGCTGTACGACGGCGTCGTCGCCGAACTGCGCCGCCTGACGGCGCGCAACCCACGTCTCGTGCTCGACGAGCTGTCGGATCGCCTCATCGACCAGGGCTTCGCGACCGACACGGCCCACCGTGTCGCCGCTGAGCTCCCGCTCGACGAGGACGGCTTCACCGCATTCGCGTCGCGCACCCTGTTCGGGGTCGACCCCGACGAACTCGGTTCGCCGTGGGTGGCGGCCGGGTCGTCGCTGGGTTTGTTCGCCGTCGGCGCCATCATCCCGCTGGCGCCGTGGTTCTTCACGAGTGGCGGCACGGCGATCGCGATCTCGGTCGTCGCGACCGCGATCGCGTCGGTCATCGTCGGCGGGTGGGTCGCCCGATCGGCCGATCGACCGGTCTGGACGGGCGCGCTGCGTCAGCTCGCGATCGTCATCGCGGCGTCCGCGGTCACGTACGGCATCGGCGAGCTGTTCGGCACGGCGGTGGCCTGACCGTGGCGCTGTTCATCACCGGCGACGACACCGCCGACGGCCTGCTGAACGAGTCGTTCGACGCCCTGATGATCGGGATGCTGCTCGACCAGCAGGTGCCGCTCGAATGGGCATTCGCCGGGCCGAGCACCCTGCGCGACCGGCTCGGCCACCTCGACGTCGAGCGCATCGCCGCCATGCACGAGGACGACCTCGTCACCATCGCCTGCGAGAAGCCCGCGATCCACCGATTCCCCGCTGCGATGGCGCGACGGATCCACGCCCTGTGCATCGAGCTCACCGAGCGCTGGCACGGTGCGGCCGAGTCGCTGTGGGCCGACGGCTGCGACGGCGCGACGCTCACACGGCGGCTGCGCTCGCTGCCGGGGTTCGGGCCGGAGAAGGCGAAGATCT
>JAUHYJ010000461.1 GCA_030425785.1 Acidimicrobiia bacterium
ATGGCCGAGATGCAGCCGTTCGTCGACGCGACGCCGGCCGGCAGCGACGACTTCAGCGGTCGCAACACCCGCCGAACGGGTGCGCTCGTCGCCCGGTCCCCGGCGAGCCGCGAGCTCGTGCAGCACCCGCTGATCCTCGGCGTCGCCGGGCGACTGCTCGACCGGGCCATGAGCTACCAGCTGCACCTGACCCAGCTGATCTCGATCGGGCCCGACTCACCCGCGCAGACCCTGCACCGCGACGAGTGGGCGTTCGACTTCTTCGAGTTCCCGTCCGACCACCACGTGCAGTGCAACACCATCTGGGCGATGACCGACTTCACCGAGGCGAACGGCGCGACTCGGCTCGTCCCCGGCAGCCAGGACTGGACCCGACGCCCGGACGACGACCAGCCCTCGGTCGCCGCCGAGATGCGGCGCGGATCGTGCCTGGTCTACACCGGCAAGGTGTTCCACGGCGGTGGCGCCAACACGACCGACGAGACGCGGGTCGGGCTCAACATCACCTACAACGTCGGGTGGCTCCGTCAGGAGGAGAACCAGTACCTGTCGACCCCGCCCGAGATCGCCGCCACCCTCGACGACGATCTGCTGCGGCTGATGGGGTACCGCGTGGGCGCGTACGCGCTCGGCTACATCGACGACGTCCGTGATCCGCTCGAGGCGATCCGTGGCGCCAGCGGGGCGATGAGCTTCGGCGATCCGCCCCGATAGCCTGACGCCCATGACGCAGCAGATGCCGAGCCCGATGGCGTTCGAAGGCGGTTTCGACCCGCGAAGCGACGTCTTCAACCGCCTCCTGAAGAACCGCGTCGTCATGCTCGGCTCCGATGTGAACGACGAGATCGCGAACCAGCTCTGCGCCCAGCTGCTCTACCTCGAGGGCGAGGACCCGAACGCCGACATCTGGCTGTACATCAACAGCCCCGGCGGCTCGGTCACGGCCGGCATGGCGATCTACGACACCATGCAGTTCGTCGGCTGTGACGTCGCGACCGTGTGCCTCGGGCTCGCGGCGTCGATGGGGCAGTTCCTGCTCACCGCCGGCGCGGCCGGCAAGCGCTACACGCTGCCGAACGCCCGCATCATGATGCACCAGCCGCTCGCCGGCCTGCGCGGTCAGGCGACCGACATCGCCATCCAGGCCGAGCAGCTGCGGTACACCAAGCGGCGCATGGCCGAGCTGATCTCGCAGCACTCCGGGCAGCCGCTCGAGAAGATCCAGGAGGACTCCGAGCGCGACCGCTGGTTCACCGCCGAGGACGCCAGGGACTACGGCCTCGTCGACGCCGTGATCCTCCGCCGCGGCGAGATCGTCTGACCCGGTCTCGCCGCTCGCGGCGCGATCCGTCGGCGTGGCGATCCCGTAGGTTGGCGCCGTGGGTCCGTGGCCGTGGGAGCTCGTCGATCGGTGTGTGATCGCCGTGCATCGGGCGGTGCCGCAGCGCCACGGTGACGTCGTGCGGCCGATCGTGCAGTCGTGGGACGTGCCGATGCCGGGCGTCGTGATCGACCTGGCCGAGTTCATCCTGGCCGACGCGCTGACGGACGAGGTCGTCCGGTGGCGATACCCCTTCCTGCCGCCCGATGTCGTGACGGCGAGCCTCGCGCGACGGCCGGTCGACGACGTGCTCGAACCGCAGCTGCGATCCGTCCTCGCCGCGCGTTCGGCGACCGCGGACGAGCTGTGGCAGCACGTCGGCGAGCAGCTCGCGGTCGTTCTGGCGGGGGCGTCGGCTGCGCTCGATGCAGCGCGCCGTCCCCTCGCGTGTGCCCTGCGTGCGCTGTCGCCGCCCGCCACCGACGCCGCTCGCACCCACCACGTGCTGACGGGGTTGCGATACGAGCGGCTCGGCGCGCACGCGGCGGCGTGTGCCGACGCCGGCCTGACGTGGGCCGACGCGGTCGCGCTCACCCTGGCGTGGTCGGGAGCGCCGCTCGACGATCGACCACAGACGCTGGTCGATCGCGGGCTCGTCGCCGCCGACGGCGCCATCACGAGGCAGGGCCGCTCGTTGCGTGACCGGATCGAGGCGCGGACCGACGCCGCGTGCGAGCCCATGGCGCGAGCGATCGACGACCTCGCGAGCTGGACGGACGCGATGACGCTGCTGGCCGGCGACTGATCAGGGCACGGTGGTGACGGGCGGGACGCTCGTGGTCGTGGGTGTGATCGCCGGGACCGGATCGTGGGGCGCGATCGTGGTGATCGGCAGGGTCAGGCCACAGTTGCGATCGAGCCACGCGTGGACGCGGTAGGCGGCAGCCTCGCTCGCGTACGCCGTCGCGGCGACCAGCTGCTCGGACTCCGGGTCGCCGGGCACCAGCGAGTTCGCGGTCTCGAGCGCGACCACCAGCTGGTTCCACTCCTCCGCGATCGACAGTGGTGCGAGCTGGCCCATCAATCGGTAGAAGTCGAGCGTCGCGGCCAGCCCCGCCTCGTCGGACACCGGTGGCGCGACGATGGCACTGGTGTGGGCGATCGCCTCGCCGCAGAACCGTTCCGCGTCGGGCTGGACATCACCGTCGCCGCCGCCACAACCCGAGGCCGCGAGCGCGATGGGCGCGACGAGGGCGGCGAGGACGTGGCGGCGCACGCCGTCGAGTATGGCCCGGCCGGGCGGTCGATCGGCGTCACTCGCGCTCGGTGCACCGGCGGTCAGATCGCCGGTTCGAGCCGTCGACGGAACAGGTCGAGCACCTGATCGAGCGCCTCGCGTGTCGGCTCGCCGGGACGATCGACGAGGTGCTCGGTGAGCACCGAATGCGGTGAGGCGGCCGATTCCGGCCGGGCGACCTCGTTCGGGAGTTCGATCGCGACGAACGCGTCGCCCAGCTCGCGCCGCAGGAACTCGAACCGCTCGGCCGGCACGAGGCGGTCGCCGGTGAACCGCAGGCCGATCACCTCGAGCCCGGCGGCGCAGCGCGCCTTGACGACGGCGAGGTCGGCGTCGGAGATGTCGATCGAGGCGCGCTGCTTCGAGGTCAGGCCGATCGGCATCGACGGCTGTGACAGGACCGGGGCGAGCAGCCGGTCGTCGGTCGCCATCGCCAGCGCGTAGCCGCCGGTGAAGCACATCCCGACGGCGCCGACGCCCGGCCCTCCGCAGCGCTCGTGTGCGTCGCGTGCGAGTGCCCGCAGCCAGTCGATCACGGGTGACGTGCGTCCGGTCGCGAACACGACGAACTCGCGCGAGACGCAGGCCGGCACGAGCGAGCGGAGGAACGTGGGAAGCGACGGCTTGCCGCTGTCGGTGAACGGGGTACGACCGGGTTCGCCGAACAGGTGGGGCATGACGGCGGTGCGCCCGATCGCGGCGATCCGGCGGGCGAACTCGGCGACACGGGGTGTGATGCCCGGCATCTCGGCGATGACGATCACGGCAGGTCCGGTGCCGAGTTCGTACACGTCGCGGGTGTCGCCGTCGTGGGTGAACGAGCGACGGGTGAAGTCGGCGAGTTCGTCGTGCTGCATCGCCGCACCGTACTGCGGCTCCGGTGTCGAGCCCGTCGGCGTCGGCCGCACGTTGTCACACCCCGTCGGTAGGGTGGAGGTCGCCGTCGTGGGAGCGGGCCTCCCACCTCACCATTCGGGCGCCGTGTGCGCCGAGATGCATGTGCCGTCAGCGGCGCAGGTGCAGGAGGTCGAGATGATGGCGACGGTCGCGAGCGCGACGATCCTCGGGGCGCGCGGGCACCCGGTCACGATCGAGGT
>JAUHYJ010000462.1 GCA_030425785.1 Acidimicrobiia bacterium
GCGCGGGAAAGACCCAAGGTTGGCATCTCGTGTTGTTGTCCGGCGCGGACACCGCCCGCTACTGGGACGCGACCCTTCCCGAGGAGCGCCGAGCCGGTTTCGCCTGGCCCGGTCTGTTGCTCGCACCGGTGGTGATGGTCGTCGTGGCCGATCCCGAGGCCTATGTCGCGCGTTATAGCGAGCAAGACAAGGCGCACACCGGTCTCGGATCAGACCGTGACGCGTGGCCCGTACCGTATTGGACGGTCGATGCGTCGATGGCCGTGATGACCTTGTTGCTCGCGGCCGAGGACGCCGGCTTGGGCGCCCTGTTCTTCGGTGTCTTCCGCGGCGAGGACGAGCTGCGAGCCGAGCTCGACATCCCGGGCCACCTTCAACTGCTGGGAGCGATCGCGCTCGGGCACCCGTTGCCGGGTCACGCCGAACCAGGACGGAGCTCAGCGCGCGTGCGCCGTCGCCCCGACGAGATCATCCATCGGGGTCGGTGGTCTCGTCGTTGACCGCCTCACCGGCGATGTCCGGTGTGTTCCTCGTCGGCGGCTCGCGGCCCGTGAGCTGGCGGTAGAGATCGTTCGCCTCGGTGACCGGTTGCTGGCACACGTGATCACGGCACACGTACGCGTGGCCGTCCTCGCGTGACTCCCAGAGCGGCGAGTCGTACGGCTCGCCCCAGGCGAGCACGGTGTCGGGCCGCCAGATCACCTGCGCGGTGCGCACGAGCGCGGGAGCGTCGCCGACGACGACGATCTCGGTGAACCCCCGGTGTCGGAGGTCGACCGCCAGCAGGGCGTTCGACACCGCGGCGGGCGCGTCCTTCGCGACGGACGCGAGCAGCTGCAGGATCCGGTCGGCGAAGTTGGCGTAGCGCTGGTCGCCCGTCAGGGCAGCGAGACGCATGAGCGCGTGGAGGGCGGTCGAGTTGGCCGATGGTGTGGCTCGATCGTGGACGTCCTTCTGGCGGACGATGAGCTCCTCGGCGTCCTCGGCCGTGGTGTACAGCCCGCCCTCGACCGGGTCCCAGAACCAATCGAGCATGGTGTCGGCGGTCTCGCGGGCCGCCGTCATCCAGCGGGCCTCGCCGGTGAGCTCGGACAGCTTGATGAACGCCCAGGCGAGCGCGGCGTAGTCGGCCGCCAGGGCGTCGTGTCGCGCCGGTGGGTCGCCGTCGGCCTGCCATGATCGGAACCAGCGTCCGTCCTCATCGCGGAGCTCGCGGAGGAGGAACTCGCCGTTGGCGACGGCCGCCTCCTTCCAGCGCGGGACCTGGAGGACCGCAGCCGCGTCGGCGAGCGCGTGCAGGAACAGCGCGTTCCACTCGGTCAGCACCTTGTCGTCACGACCGGGCTGCACCCGCCCGGACCGCACCTGCAACAGACGCCGACGCGCCGCCTCGATCGCCGGCGGGCGAAGCAGCTTGCCGCGAGCGTGGAGACGATTCGGGATGGAGCGGCCCTCGAAGTTGCCCTCGTCGGTGATGCCGAACCACTCGATGGTCGCCTCGGCGATCTTCGGGTCGACGTCGGCGAGCGAGGCGCGCACCTCGTCGGGCGTCCAGGTCAGGAAGCGGCCCTCCTGGCTGGTGCCGTCCGGCGCAGCCGAGTCGGCGTCCTGAGAGGAGAAGAAGCCGCCGTCGGGGTGACGCAGCTCGCGCAGCACGTACTCGATCGTCTCGTGCACGACCATGCGGTCCTGCGGCCGCCCGTAGAGGCTGAACCCCTGCCGGTAGGCGGTGACCAGCATCGCCTGGTCGGGCAGCATCTTCTCGAAGTGCGGCACGAGCCATTCGCGGTCGGTCGAGTAGCGGGCGAATCCACCCGCGATGTGGTCGTACATGCCGCCCGACGCCATCGCGTCGAGCGTCGTGGTGGCGACTCGTTTGGTGTCCTCGTTGCCGCTCGTCATGTAGGCCCGCATGACGAGCTCGACGTGATGCGGCGACGGGAACTTGGGCGGCGTACCGAACCCGCCCCACTCGGGGTCGAACGCCCGCGCGAGCTGCTGCAGCGAGGTGTTGACGAGCTCGTGTCCGGGGATGTCCTTGGCGGCGGTGACCTCGGCCGACTTGGTGATCGCCTCGACGATCGAGTCGCTGTTCGCCGCCAGCTCCTCGCGCTTGTTCACCCACGCGTCGGAGATCGCGCCGATCAGCTGCAGGAACGCGTCCCTCGGGAAGTAGGTGCCGCCCCAGAACGGCCGCCCGTCGGTGTCGAGCACGACCGTCATCGGCCAACCGCCCCGCCCCGTGATCGTCTGGACGGCGCTCATGTAGAGGGCGTCGACGTCGGGCCGCTCCTCGCGATCGACCTTCACGTTGACGAACGCCGAGTTCATCGCCGCTGCGACCTCGGCGTCCTCGAAGCACTCGTGGGCCATGACGTGGCACCAGTGGCACGACGAATAGCCGACCGAGAGCAGGATCGGCACGTCGCGCTCGCGGGCGGCCGCGAATGCGTCGTCGCCCCACGGGTACCAGTCGACCGGGTTGTCGCGATGCTGACGCAGGTAGGGGGACGTCTCGTCGGCGAGCCGGTTCACGCGTTCGACGCTATCGACCGAGCGCAGGATGCCAAGCTCGTCGCCGGGGCGATGCCGCTGCCGCGGGCGACGTCGTGGTGCGCGCTCGAGTCCGGAGGAGGCGCCTCGCAATCGCGGTGGCCACTGGCAGACTGGCCGGGTGGCGGTGGTGGGCGCGCTCTGGTTGTTCCTGACCGGCTGGTTCGGGCTGGCGCTGGCGTGGAACGCGGCACGTCCCGTCATTGACCCGACCCGGCGGTACTCGCCGCTCTGGCTCCCGGCGATGGTGGTGATCGAGCTGGCGCCACTGTTCCTGGTGCTCCACGTGACGGCGCTGCTGCTGGGTGTGGTGCTCGGTGGCACCGCCCGGACGCTCGGTGCGCTCGGCGCGGGCCTCCTGATCGTCGCGATCGTCCTGCTCGCATGGGTGCGCGCTCGCTCGTTGATCGGCGCACGTCGTCTCCGGCGACGGGTGACCGGCGTCGTGCACCCGGCGGGCGGCGTCGCGCGGCTGCTCGGCCGGCCGGTGCCGACACCGTCCGGCGTCCGCGAGACCCACGGACTCGAGTACCACGACGGCCACACGCTCGACCTCATCCGACCCGATGACGATCGTCGAACGCTCCCGGTCGTCGTCTACGTCCACGGCGGCGGTTGGACGAACGGCGACCCGCAGCACCAGGCGCGCGACCTGTACCACGCACTGGCGCTCGGCGGTTGGGCGGTGGTCGGGATCCGCTACCCGTTCACGCCGGCGGTCGCCGTCGAGCAGCAGGTCGACGCCGTCCGAACCGCGGTGCGCTGGGCGCGCGGCGGGCTCGTCGAGCACGGGGTCGAGGCGACCACGGTCGTACTGGCCGGTGGCTCCGCGGGCGGCCACCTGGCGTCGATGGCGGCGCTCACCGCCACCCGCGACGACGAGCGGGTCGCTGCGTGCGTCGGGCTGTACGGCGTCTACGACATGGCCAACCGGAACCGCACGCGTGCGCACTGGGCGAAGATCCGCCGCGAGGTCATGCTCGCGTCCGTCGACGAGCAACCCGACCGCTATCGAGCGGTGTCGCCGATCGATCTGGTCCACGCCGACTCGCCGCCGTTCCTCCTCGTGCACGGCACCCGCGACACCCTGGTGCCGCCGGGCGAGGGTGAGCAGTTCGCGGCGGTGCTCAGGGATGCC
>JAUHYJ010000463.1 GCA_030425785.1 Acidimicrobiia bacterium
GACGAGCTCGCCGCGCGCCGCCCGGTCCGGCCGGTCCGCCCCACCGCGGCCTAGTCGACCTGGTCGCGCAGACGGCGCCGATCAGCGCGCCGACGGCGCGAGCGACCGCACGGCCTCCCACGGGTCAAGGTCGGGGTCGAGCGGCAGCAGCGCCAGGGCCGACGTCGTGATGCCCTGCTCGACATAGCGATCGATCGTCGCCCGACACTGCTCGGGCGACCCGTGCACCACGAGGTCGTCCACCACCTCGTCGGGGATCTCGGCCAGGGCCTGCTTGCGGTCGCCCGCCTTCCACTCCGCCCACATCCCGGCCAGCTGCTCGCCGCGGCCGAGCCACTCCTGGAACGCCGCATACACCGGCACGTTCATGTACGCCGCGATCGCTCGGCGCGCCCCGGCCCGCACCACGTCGGCGTTCGCGCTCGGGCACACGAAGATCCGCGCGACGAGCTCACGCTCGTCGCCGCCGGCGCCGTCGCGGAGCGCGGCGGCGACCTTCGGCACGTCGTCGGGCCCGAGCCAGTTCGTGATCGCACCGTCGGCCTCGCGTCCCGCCATCCGGAGCATGCCCTCACGCAGGGCCGCCACGACGATCGGCGGCGGTGTCTCCGGCCGGACCCCGAGCCGGAAGCCGTCGATCGTGAAGGTGTCGTATGCCCGAGTCACCTTCTCGCCCGTGAACGCCTCGCGCAGGAACCGTACGACGTCGCGCACCCGTCGGTACGGCTCCTCGAACGGGATGCCGTTCCAGCGCTCGACGATCACGTTCGACGACGAGCCGATGCCGAGCACGAACCGGCCCGGGGCTGCGTCGGCCATCGTGGCCGCCGACTGCGCCATCAACGCCGGCGCCCGCGTGTACGCCGGCAGGATCGCCGTGCCCAGCCGCAGCCGTGGCTCCCAGGCCGAGACCAGCGCGAGCGGGGTCAGGCCGTCGGCGCCGTCGGCCTCCGCCGACCAGACGTCGGTGAAGCCCATGTCGGCGAGCTCGACGATCCGGTCGCGTTGGGCGTGGAGCGGGCCGGCGAGGGGCACGGTCATGCCGGGTCGGTGCGGCGGCGAGTTGGCGGTCATGTGGGCACTGTAGGACGCGCCCTCGCCCGAGTCCGGGGCCGGCGGCACCGCCGACGATGCGACGCGGTAGCGTCCGGTCATGGCCGACTCACCATGGCAGGGCGATGCCTGCTCCCTCGTCGACGCATTCCGATCGGGCGAACGCTCGCCTCTCGAGGAGCTCGAGGCCGTGTACGCCGCGATCGACGCCAGCGACCTGAACGCATTCAGCCAGCTGCACCGCGAGCAGGCCGAGGCGGCGGCGCGCGACGCCGACGTGTCGAAGCCGCTCGGCGGCGTGCCGATCGGCGTCAAGGAGCTCGACGACGTCGCCGGATGGCCCTCGACCCACGCCTGCGTGGTCTACCGCGACAAGGTGGCGACCGAGACCAACACGAACCCGGGCCGGGCCCGCGACCGAGGCGGCGCGGTGCTGGTGGGCCAGACGACGGCGAGCGAGTTCGGGGGCGTCAACCTCACCCGCACCGTCCTGAACGGGGTCACCCACAACCCCTGGCAGCACGGGCGAACACCCGGTGGCTCGTCGGGCGGCACCGCGGCCGCCGTGGCCGGCGGTCTCGTCACGCTCGGTACGGGTGGCGACGGTGGCGGCTCGATCCGCATCCCCGCCGGGTTCTGCGGACTGGTCGGGCTGAAGGCGACGTACGGCCGCATCCCGCTCACCCCCGATGCCCGGCTGGGCGCGATGACCGTGACGCACGGATGCCTCTCGCGATCGGTGCGCGACACGGCGCGATGGTTCGACGTGTGCAACGGGCACGACCCCCGCGAGCCGCTCAGCCTGCCGCGGGTCGAGGGTTGGGAGGACGAGCTCGGGACGCATCTCGACGAGCTGCGAGGGCTGCGGGTGGCCGTCGTCCCCGACTGGGGCGCTGCCGTGGTGTCACCCGTGATGTGGGAGCTGCTCGAGGAGGCCGC
The DNA here is from genome assembly GCA_030425785.1 of Acidimicrobiia bacterium. GTDB lineage: Bacteria > Actinomycetota > Acidimicrobiia > Acidimicrobiales > Ilumatobacteraceae > Ilumatobacter. The sequence continues at coordinate 1,993 of JAUHYJ010000463.1, forward strand.
CGACCAGCTCATCGCCGACCTCGGGATGGTGCGCGTCGACGGGGTCGACACCGAGCTGCCCCGGATGGGCGCCGCGTGGTCGGTCGCGAACTCGGTCGGGCTGATCGAGAAGTTGCAGGACCACTGGCCCGGCTGCGCCGACGACCTCACCCCCGAGATCCGGATGGCGATGGAGTACGGACAGGGCCAGTACGGCGCCGAGGCGCGGATGAAGCTCGAGCGACGACGGGTCGAACTGAACGAGAAGATGGCGCAGATCTTCGACACGGCGGCGGGCGGCGTCGACCTGGTGATGACGGCCAGCAACCCCGACGTGGCGTTCGCGGCGGAAGGGCCCCTTCCGGACACGTTCGGCGGGATCGACGCCGGCGCCAAGATCAACGGCCGGCTCACGTTCCCGGCCAACCTGTACGGGAACCCGGCGATCTCGATCCCGGCCGGCTTCGTCGACGGGCTGCCGATCGGGTTGCAGGTCGTCGGCCGACATTTCAGCGAGCAGCTGCTGCTCGACGTCGCACTGACCGCGGAGCGGAACCGGCCGTGGCCGCTCACCACCGTGACGGCGGGTACGGTGCCCGCATGAGCGATGAGCTGAAGTTGGGTGCGTTCTCGATCAGCCTGGCCGTCCAGGACCTGGCAGCGTCCAGGGCCTTCTACGAGCGTCTCGGGTTCACCGCGACGGGCGGCGACGCCGACGCAGGGTGGCTGATGCTGAAGAACGGGCCGGCGATCATCGGGCTGTTCCACGGCATGTTCGAGGGCAACATCATCACGTTGAACCCGGGGCTGAACCAGGACACGAGCCAGACCGACGACTTCACCGACGTGCGTGAGGTCCAGGCGACGCTCGAGGCGGCCGGGGTCGAGCTCACCGAGCGCACCGATCCCGACGGCACGGGGCCGGCGCACATCGTCGCCGTCGACCCCGACGGCAACACCGTGATGATCGACCAGTTCTTCGACCGCCCCGGCTGATCGGGCCCTCCGGACGGTTTGCTGCGCCGAGGTTCTGGGTACGCCCCTGCCGGGCGCCCCTTCCCCTCTCCGCGTTCGGCGCCCTGGGAGTGATACCGCATGGCAACCACCTTGATGGTCTGGATCGACCAGGACCTGTGCACCGGCGACGGCATCTGCTCGGAGATCTGCCCCGCCGTGTTCGAGCCCCGCGACGACGGGCTGTGGGTGGTACGCGAGGACGCCGAGCACTTCGGCGAGACCATCGTGTTCGACGGCGAGGAGGGTTCCGGTCACGGACCGGACGGCGGCCGCGGTGTCGCCCGCATCCCCGACTCCGAGATCGACAACGCCGTCGAGGCAGCCGAGGAGTGCCCGGGCGAGTGCATCATGATCGAGCCCTACGACCAGGGCGCGATCGACAACCGCGGCGCCTGACCGCAACGCGCAACCGGTCGGGCACGGGGTCGCCCGCCCACCGGGTCGGCGAGTAGTTTCGGCGACATGAAGGTTGCGCTGACGGTCAACGACTATCTCCGCCGGGCGGAGCTGCTCTACCCCGACCGGATCGCCATCGTCGACGAGCCGGACCAGCCGGCCGAGTCGTGGGGCGAGATCACCTACGCCGAGATGGCGCGTCGCGCCAGGGCGATGGCGGCCGGACTCGACGCGCTCGGCGTCGGCGTCGGCGAGCGGGTCGCGATGGTGTCGCACAACTCGGCGCGTCTGCTGACGGCCCTGTTC
>JAUHYJ010000464.1 GCA_030425785.1 Acidimicrobiia bacterium
GCCCACCGGCCGTGCCCACCGGCCCTGCCGGTCGGCGCGTTGGGCGCCAGAAGTTTTTTCTTGACAGGTGGCACGTCGGCCGGACGATCCGGAATCGATCCGTCTCACGATCACCCCGTACGACCACCCCTCGGGCCCACAGGAGTCAACGAATGCCACGACCGAGCGACCTCGCCGCCATCATCGAGCAGGGCGACACCGAGCATTGGGTGTCGCGCGCCGCGTGCGGCGACCTCCCACTCGACCGGCTCGACATGTTCTTCGTCGACGCCGGTCGCAGCTTGTCGAAAGAAGCCGCGGCCCTGTGCCGAACCTGCCCGGTCCGCACCGAGTGCCTCGACCACGCCGAGACACGCGACATCGCCGGTGGCTACTTCGGCGGCGTCTCGCCGTCGAAGCGCCGCGCCGACCGCCGACACGACCAGGCAGCGACCGACTGATCGGGGCCGCAGCGCTCAGGGCGTCTCGTCACGTCGCCCGGCTCCGCCGCGTCGCAGCCGCACGTCCCGCCCCCGTCACCAGGGGCTCGGCATCGACGACGGGCCCGGGTACCCGTAGCCCGTCCCGGTCGACTCGCCGCGTAGGAACCGGCTCGGGTCGAGCAGCTGCACGAACACCACCTCGCCGAAGCCCGGCCAGTGGGCGAGCGTGAAGCGACCGAACACGGCGAGCTCCGAGCGGTCGGGCCGCGGGACGAACGTGACGCCTTCGAGACTCGAGTCGCCCACCTGGTGGAGCTCGTTCCAGACCCACTCCAGGTCGAGGTCGCAGACCTCGGCGAGGTTCGAACCGATCACGTCGGCGTCCGAGCGGCCGACGAGCACGAGCGCCCGGTCGTTCCACTCGAGGATCGTGCCGTCCCGGTCGACGACCAGTGCGGCACTCACGCTCTGGCGGAGCAACGTGTGGGCCATCCACTGCCAGTCGGCGACTCGCGAGCGCGCCCGGAAGGTGTCGGTCACGTCGCAGATCGAGACCAGGACCGACCGGGGTGCCCGACCGGGACCGACGACCGGTACCAGGTTGAGCATGCGCCACTGGAGGCCCTCGTCGCCGCCGCGCACGCCGATCACGACACCCATGACCGGTTCGCCGTCGGCGGCGACCGACCGCACCGGGTCGGTGATCTCGGTGATCGGCTCCAGGTCGGGGTCGACGAGCGCGAGCTCGTCGTCGCTCAGCCGATGACCGGCGAGCTCGCGCTCCGGGAGGCCCAACATCGCGCCGGCGGCCGCGTTCCACTGCTTGATCCGGGCTTCGCCGTCGAAGAGCACGACGGCGGCGCCGAGCGCGGTCAGCGTGTACTCGGCGAGCCCCGGCCCGCCGAGACCGAAGTCGATCGATGTGTAGGCCCGGCTCATCACGCCACGCGTGCCTCGGCAGTCGTGACCGCCCGTTCGCCCAGCAGCCCGGACACGTGGGTCGGCATCAGGCTGCCGACGCGGCTCGGGAGGTGGTCGGGACGCCCGAAGAGGCAGTCCCCGTTCATGCTGTACAGCGTCTGCGACAGCGCGAGGGCGAGGTCGTGGTCGTCGCTCGCCGCGATCCGGCGCTCGATCTCCTCGATCGCCCGGGTGACGCCGGCGGCACCGGCGTCGTTGAGCCCGATCACGCCCGCCAGCTGCGCCGGGTCGTTGGTCGCCCACCGTCGGAGGCGATCGACGAGGACGGGCAGCAATCGCGCTGCGCGGTCGCCGTGGCGCTCGAGCGCAGCGAGGTCGGACCCCGCGACGATGCCGTCCCAGGCGTCGAGTGCGTCGAGGCGCAGTGCGTCGAGGGCCTGGTAGGCACCGAGCAGCCGCGCCGGGCGCACGCCGGGCAGGAACTCCGAGAGCTCGCCCCACGTGAGCCCGCCCCGGAGGGCGTTCAGGACGGCGGTCGTGTCCGAGCGGGTGTGCGGTGCGGTCGCACCGTCGCAGGCCGCCGACAGATCGGCGACGAACTCGAGCTCGTGACCGGCGGTCGCGATCGGGTGTCGGGTGGACCAGGGGGTCCAGGCGACCGGAGCGAACCGCGCCGTGCCTGCCGGCGGGGTGGGGCGACCTGCCGGGTGGTCGGTCGGCCGGTCGGTGGGATGGTCGGCGACGCCGGCCGTTGGGCCGGTCAACACCGCAGATCGGGTGGACATGATGAACAACTCCTCCATGAGTCGAATCGATCGGCCACATCCGTTGTGGCCGTGGGGTGGGGCGGCCGCCGGACGGCCGCATCGGGGTCACTGCATGACGAACTCCGTGAACAAGACGGTGACGATGTCCTCGCCGTAGAACTCGACGAGGCCGTCCAAGAGGTCGTGGCGCGCACGCTCGCGGCCTTCGGGGGACGACAGGTCGGGCATCTGCCGACCGGAGAAGGTGGTGAGCACGAGGTCGGTCGCCGGCGCGGTCTCGATCGAGGGCTCGGCCTCGGCGTCGCTGGCGCCGTGGCCACCGCCACCGTCCTCTTCGGCCTCTTCGCCGTGGTGGACGCCGATGGCGATGGCGATGCGGAGGTAGTGCCCGTCCGCGAGGTTGATGTTGAGCGGATCGAGATCGACGATCTCGTCGATCGTCGGCTCGGCCGGCTCCTCCTCGGCGGCGTCGGCGGCGGGCTCTGCGGTCGCGGCACCGCCCGACAGGCGGCCGCCGAGCACGAAGCCGGCGCCGAGGATGAGCGCGCACAGCACGCCCATGATGATCAGCCGCTTCGGGCCGCCCGACTTGGCGTCGGGCTCGTTCGTGTTGGGTGACGTCGTGTCAGGCATCGGGCAAACTTCCTTGTTCGCGCCATGTCGTTGGCTGGTTCCGATCGGGGCGTCCCGATCGGTTCGGTGGTGAGTAGTGATGGTGAACCGTCCGTGTCGCCGACCCCGATGCACGGGTTTCGCCGACTTTCCGACGGGTGTGCCGGCGCCGCCGGACGGGGCGGCACCGAGGCCTGGTGGGGCAGGTGGAGGGCGCCGGACCGTCGCCGACCGCGCTCGCGGCCGGCGACGGCGCGACCTTCGATCAGGCGGACGCGGCGGTGGCGAGCACGACGATCTCGACCCGGCGATTCCGGGCGAGCGCAGCGGCGTCGTCACCCTCGGCCAGCGGCCGCGTGTCGGCGTAGCCCGCGGCCGAGAGCCGGTCGCGGGGGAACTCGCGCTCTTCGACGAGGTAGCGCAGCACGGAGGTGGCACGCGCCGTCGACAGCTCCCAGTTCGAGGGGAACTGAGCGGTCGAGATCGGGCGCGAGTCGGTGTGGCCCTCGATCGTCACCGAGTTCGGCAGGTCGGCCAGCGCGTCGGCAACGACGTCGAGGATCCGGATGCCGTCGGGCTGGACGGCCGCTCGGCCTTCCTCGAACAGCACCTGGTCGGTGACGATGGTGACGACGAGTCCGCGCGCCTCGCGTCGGAACTCGACAGCGCTCGACAGGCCGGTCGCGGCGGCCCTGGTCCGGACCACCTGCTCGACCTCGGTGAGCGGATCGCCCATGATCTCGTCGGCGTCCTCGACGGGCTCGAACCCGGTCGGGAGCTCGGGCTCGATGACCACGCCGGGATCGAGGACGATCACCGGAGGAGCGATGGCGTCGATCGGCACCGTGGTCTCGGTCGGCGGTGTGCCCTCGCCCGGGAGGTCGCTGCGCACCGGTGACGGGCCGGCCCCGTTCAGGACGCTCGCCGCGCCGTTCGTGAGGGGGCCCGACCCCCCGGTCCCGAT
>JAUHYJ010000465.1 GCA_030425785.1 Acidimicrobiia bacterium
CAGCTTCTCGACCGGGAGCGGGATCATCACCATCGCCTTCCTCGTGATGTTCGGCTTCTTCTTCCTCATCACCCTGTACTTCCAGTTCGTGAAGGGGTACTCGCCGCTGCGGGCCGGCGTCGCCACGCTCCCGTTCGCGGCGACGATGATCGCCGTGTCGCCGCGCAGCGAGGTGCTCGTCGCGCGGCTGGGCCTGAACACCGTCGTCGGCAGCGGCTTCGTGCTGATGGCGACCGGGTTCGGGCTCCTCGGCCTGATCGGCCCGACCACGTCGTACTGGCTGATCGCCCCGTGCCTCGTCGTGATGTCGAGCGGGATGGCGATCACGATGCCGCCGGCGACCGGGGCGATCATGGCGTCGGTGCCGCTGAACAAGGCCGGCATCGGTTCGGCCGTCAACGACACGACACGCGAGTTCGGCGGCGCACTCGGGATCGCGGTGCTCGGCAGTGTGATGCTCTCCGCGTACCGGTCGAACATCGACGCCTCCGCGATCCCGCCGGAGTTCCGCGAGGCGGCGCGCGAGTCGATCGGCGCTGCGATCGGGGTCGCGCAACAGGCGGGCGGTGACCAGGCCGGGCTCGTGGTCGCCGAGGCCGGCATCGCGTTCACCGACGCGGTGAACGTCGCGTTCGTCACCGCGGCCGTCGTCGCGCTGGTCGCCGGGACGGTCGTGGTCGCACTGGGGCGACGGTCGTGACCGACGTCGCCGTCGACCCCCGCATCGAGCGGACCCGAGCGGTCGTGCTCGAGGCGACGCTCGACGAGCTCGCCGAGGTCGGGTACGGCCCGCTCACGATCGAGGCGATCGCGCGTCGCGCCGGTGTGAGCAAGGCGACGATCTACCGCCACTGGGCGGGCAAGCTCGACCTCGTCGCCGATGCGGTGGCGCGCCTGAAGCAGATGCCGCAACCGCCCGACGTCGACGACCACCGGGCGCGGATCGCCGGGTTGCTCCGGAGCCTCGCGGAGCACGTCGGGACGTCGCGCGCGGCTGCGTGCATCCCGGCGTTGATCGAGGCGAGCCTGCGCGACGACGCCGTACGCGAGTTCCACGTCCGCACCTCGGCCGAGCGGCTCGCCTTCATCACGTCGCTGCTCGACGATGCGGTCGCCGACGGCGCGCTCGCGGAGCAGGCCGACACCCGTCGACTCGCCGAACTGCTGGTGTCGCCGATCTTCTTCCGCAAGCTGATGGCTCCCGAGCCGTTCCCGACCGACGAGGTCGATGCGCTCGTCGACGAGGTCCTCGGACCGTACTGGGCTCCGGCGACGGCCCGGCGGTGAGCGGTACGCTGCGACCCGTGACGGAGATCTACCTCGACCGCCTCGCCCGGGTCCGGGCCGCCATGGACGCCCAGGGCGTTGACGCCCTCCTGGTGTCGGTGGGCCACGACCTGCCGTACCTCACCGGGTACCACGCCATGCCGCTCGAACGGCTCACCCTCCTCGTGGTGCCGCGCGGCGGCGACGCCAAGCTGCTCATCCCGCGGCTCGAGGCGCCGCGCGTCGACGAGCAGCCCGGGGTGTTCGACCTCGTGCCGTGGGACGAGACCGACGACCCGGTGGCCCTCGCGGCGTCGCTCATCCCGTCGGCCGGTGAGATCGCCATCGGCGATCAGATGTGGGCGCGGTTCCTCGTCGAGCTCCTGCCGCACCTGCCTTCGGCGTCGTACCGACGTGCCGTCGACGTCGTCGGCCCGCTCCGGATGGCCAAGGACCAGGCCGAGATCGATGCGCTCGCCGCCGCCGGCGCCGCCGTCGACCGGATCGCCGCCGAGCTGCAGGCGGGCCGGATCCCGCTCGTCGGACGGACCGAGGCCGAGGTGTCCGCCGACCTCTCGGCGCGCATCGTCGCCGAGGGACACCAGAAGGTCAACTTCGCCATCGTCGCTGCCGGCGAGAACGCGGCCAGCCCGCATCATCACGCCGGCGGACGAGTGATCCGCGACGACGAGATCGTGCTGTGCGACTTCGGCGGCACGATGGACGGCTACTGCTCCGACATCACCCGCTGCGTCTTCACCGGCGACGTCGCCGCGGCCGCGCCCGACATCGCCGAGGCGTACGAGGTGTTGCACGAGGCCCAGCAGGCCGCCGTCGCGGCTGCGGTCGTCGGCACGCCGTGCGAGGACGTCGATCGCACCGCGCGCGGCATCATCGCCGACGCCGGGTACGGCGACTACTTCGTCCATCGCACCGGGCACGGCATCGGCATGGAGGAGCACGAGGACCCCTACATCGTCGAGGGCAACGGGCTCGCGCTCGAAGCCGGCCATGCGTTCAGCATCGAGCCGGGCATCTACGTGCCCGGTCGGTGGGGCATGCGGCTCGAGGACATCGTCGTCGCCGGTGCCGACGGGCCCCAGCCGATGAACCGGGCCGACCACGCCCTCGCCTCGCTCGGCTGATCGCCGGCGCGGACCTCCGTCAGCCGCCGTTCGTCGTCTGGTCCGTCGCGTCGTTCGCAGCGTCGTCCGTCGTGATGCTGGTGAGCTCGATCGACACGTCGGCGCCCTGATACCGGGCGAGCACGCCGTCGTCGAGCGCGCAGTACACGACCGAGCCGACCGCGTCGAGCGAACTCGGCACCTGGATCGTCACGCAGGTGGCCGGGCGTCCGGCGATCTGGGTGAACGAGCCGGTCGTCGGCCCGACCCGTCGGCTGCTGTCGGTGAGGAGTCGCTGCCGGAACGCCGGACCCCAGAAATTGTGGGTGATGCCCAGATCGCTGATGCGGGCGTCGTTGGCGAACTCGTCGCAGTTGCCGTCCGTGCAGGTCGTCGTCGTGCCGCCCTCGGTCTCGAACACGACGTCGCCGATCTCGATGCGGGCGCGGTCGGGGGTGCGCGTCACCCTCGCATCGGTCGATTCGACGGCCGACGTCGGCGTGATCCGGTACGTGGCGTCGAAGCGGGCGGTCCCGGCCCGGTCGAGGAGCTCGGCGACGGGCTCGGCGGCGCCGTCGTCGAACTCGGTCGGCTGCTCGAGCGTCGGGCGCTCGCCGACGGCGCAGCCGGCGAGCAGCATCGCGCCGGCGACGACGGCGATCGATCGCCGCCGTGCCGGTCGGTCGATCCGGGTGCGTGGTGACGACGCCGCGGGGGACATCACTGCTGAGGGCGACGACATGCGGCGGCCAGCATACGGGCGCGGTCGCCCGCCGGACCGGCCGCGTCGATCAGCTTGTACCCTCCCCGATCGTGATCCGCCTCGACGCTGCGACCGTGCTGCTGCAGTGGTCGGTCGGAGGCATGGCGTTCTGCTGGTTCACGACCCGCCGTCGCGAGGTCGGCCTCGGGTACGGCTGGCTGCTGCGGGGGACGTACGCCCTGCTCGCTGCCGGGGGCGTGGCGGTCGGCTGGCGGTACGGCACGCAGCCGGTCCGCGAATGGGCGGCGGTCGGGTTCGTCGTCGCCACCGTGGGTGCGCTCGTCGTCTCGATCGTGCGCCGCCGTGCGGGCGTGCGAGGTCAACGGTCCGAACACGATCGACGCACCGAACGGGTCGCTGCCATGACCGGTATCGAGCGCACCGGCCGCGCCGACGGGGCCGACGGGGCCGACGACGCCGGGCCCGAGTTCCCGCCCGTGCTCGACCTGGTGCCGGTCGCGATCGGCGTGATCGGGCTGATCGCGGCAGCGATCGACGCCGCACCCGACGGCGGTGCCGACG
>JAUHYJ010000466.1 GCA_030425785.1 Acidimicrobiia bacterium
ATCGCGGTACGGGTCGTCGGACAGCCGGGTCACGAGCCCGAGATCGTGCGCCTCGATGCCGCCGATCATGCGGGCGGTGTAGGTGAGTTCGCGTGCGATGTCCTGGCGGACGATCTTGCTGAGCATGAACGTGCCGGTCATGTCGGGCACGAGCCCCCAGTGGATCTCCCGCACCGACCACTTGGTGTCGGGGTGGGCGATGCGGATGTCGGCGCCCATCGCGATCTGGAAGCCGCCGCCGAGGGCATGGCCGTGCACGGCGGCGATGACCGGCATCGGCAGCTCCTGCCAGACCCAGCAGATCTGCTGGCCGAGGTGCGTGATGCGACCCTCGTCGATGGTGCCCGGATTGCCGCGGTCCGACCGCTCACCGGTGCCCTCGCCACCGGCCATGCCGGAGAACATCGCGAAGTCGAGTCCGGCGCAGAACGACTCGCCCTCCCCCACCAGCACCACGGCTCGCACACCCTCGGCCGTCTTCAGCGACTCGCCGACTTCGGCGATCGCCGCGAACTGCTCGCGGTCGAGTGCGTTGCGCTTGTCGGGCCGGTTGAAGCGCACCTCGGCGATGCCGTCGGAGATGGAGACGATGACGCGATCGGACATGGCGACAGTGTGCCGGGTCAGCGGCGCACGGCACGAAGTGTGTAGCTGAGCGGGAGCCGCTCCGGACGGTCGATCAGGCGGAACTCCCCGTCGGCGTCCTCGGTCATCTGGTCACCGAGCGCGGGCCACGGCACGCTGTCGTGTTCCTCGAAGAGGGTGATCTCGAACCCGTGTCGCCAGAGCGCGTTGAAGATCTCGGCGAGCCCGTGGTTGAAGTGGACGATGTCGGGTGCGGCCAACGCCCCGTCGTGGGTCACGTACGTCCGCTCGTCGCGCAGCGCCACACCGTCGGTCTCGAAGTACGGGTACTCGAGCGCGACCAGACCGTCGGGCCTCGGGTCGTCGACCGCCCACAGGACCGGGTGCCCCTCGCGGATGAACAGCTCACCGCCCGGCCGGAGCAACCCGGCGACGACGGCAGCCCACCGGTCGACCGACGGCAGCCAGCACAGCGCGCCGATCCCGGTGACGACCCGGTCGAACCGCTCCGCTCCGAGCACCTCGACGGCGTCGTACACGTCGGCGACGACGTAGTCGACGTGCGGGCCGGCCGAGGCGGACAGGGCCCGGGCCGCATCGATCGCGGACTCGCTGAAGTCGAGGCCGGTGACCCGGGCACCGAGGCGAGCCAGCGAGATCGTGTCGGTGCCGATGTGGCACTGCAGGTGCACCAGGTCGAGCCCGCCGATGTCGCCGAGACGGGGCAGATCGAACCGGACCACCGACGAGAGGACGTCGGGGTCGTCGAAGCGCCCGAGTCCGTACTCGTCGCTCGCGACGTGATGCGGCACTCGGGCCTCCCAGTTGGCGTGGTTGACCGACCGATAGTCCGACATGGCGCCATCGTCCCATGTCACTGCGTCCGACCAGCGCCCGGTTCGGTCCCGGTGGCACACTTCGGGCATGCACCTCGGACTCTCCGCTGACGAAGTACTCACGACCACCCGCGCCGTTCGCAAGCGACTCGACTTCGAGCGCGAGGTCGAGCGCGAGGTCGTGATGGAGTGCCTCGACGTCGCGCTCCAGGCGCCGACCGGCTCGAACCGCCAGGGGTGGCAGTGGGTCTTCGTCACCGACCCCGACAAGAAGCAGGCGCTGCAGGAGATCTACGCGGCGAACTTCAACGCATATCGCAACATGCCGCGGCCGACCTACGAGGACGGCGACGTCCGTGCCGAGCGCGCCGACAAGGTCGTCGACTCGGCTCAGTACCTCGCCGACAACTTCCACCTCGCGCCGATCCTGCTGATCCCGTGCCTCGAGGGCAAGCCCGACCTCGACGGGTCGAACGGCGCCGGGTTCTGGGGCTCGCTGCTGCCCGCGGTGTGGAGCTTCATGCTCGCGCTGCGCGAGCGTGGGCTCGGGTCGGCGTGGACCACGCTGCACCTGCCGAACGGCGGCGACGCCAAGGCTGCCGAACTGCTCGGCATCCCCCACGACCGGTACAGCCAGGCCGGGCTGTTCCCGATCGCCTACACCCAGGGCGTCGACTTCAAGCTCGCCAAGCGCCTCCCCGCGGAGGATCTCGCCCACTGGGACGCGTGGTGACCGAGGGCCGCCCGACCCCGTGATCGTTCCTCCGCGTCAGTCGGGGAGATCGGTCCGGGCGACGTCCCACGGCCAGGCGCGCTGCAACCGCCCGATGAGCTCGCCCCTCGGTTCCGGGCGGGCGAACAGGTAGCCCTGGACGGCGTCGACACCGATCGCCCGCACGACGTCCGCCTGCTCGACGGTCTCGACCCCCTCGGCCACGGTGACGAGTCCGAAGGCGCGTGCGACCCCGACGACGGCCTCGACGACCGACCGACCGGTCGGCTCGCCCACCCGGTGGATCAAGGATCGATCGATCTTCAGGTTCCGCGCCGGGAGCCGGTGCAGCGAGCCGAGCGACGAGAAGCCGGTGCCGAAGTCGTCGACGGCGAGCGCCACACCGAGCTCGGTGTACCGCTCGAGCGAGCGGAGCGTGTCGGCAGAGTCGTCGATCATGTGCTGCTCGGTCATCTCGAGACACAGCAGCTCGACCGGCGCTCCCGCGCCGCTGGCCAGGAGCAGCTGGTCGTGGAGCGCCGACGACTGCAGCTGCTGCGGTGAGACGTTGACCCCGACCCTGCGCACTGCGATCCCAGCGTCGCTCAGCTCGACCAGCAGGTCGAGCGCCGCTGCGATCATCTGGCTCCCGAGACGGTCGATCAGTCCGAGCTCTTCGGCGACCGGAATGAACTCGTCGGGGCCGACCGGCTCGCCGCCGAGCGACCACCTCGCGAGCGTCTCGACGCCCACCACCGACCAGTCGTTCACGCTCACGATCGGTTGGAAGTGTGCGGTCGCCTCGTTGCGATCGATCGCCCCCGGCAGCTGCTGCTCGAGCTGCATGCGGCGCAGCACGCGCGCCCGTGTCGCGGCATCGAACTCACGCCACCGGTTCCGGCCAGAACGCTTGGCGTCGTACATCGCGGCGTCGGCATCGCGCAGCACTTCCCCGGGCGTCCGTTGCTCGTCGATCGTCACGACGCCGACGCTCGCCGTGACGCGCCAGCGACGACCACCGACGAACATCGGGTCGTCGAACACCTCGACACACCGCTGCGCCAAACCGGCCGCGTCGAGCTCGCCCGATCCCACGGCGACGAATTCGTCGCCGCCGAACCGTCCGACCAGGCCGCCGTCACCAACGGCCACGGCCAACCGTTGCCCGGCCTCCGCGATCAGCTGATCGCCGGCCTCGTGGCCGAGGCTGTCGTTGACGACCTTCAGGCGGTCGAGGTCGATGAAACAGACCGGCACGCCGACCTCGCCACGGCCGATCACCGAGGCGATCGTCTCGGTGACGACCCGCCGGTTCGAGGTGCCGGTGAGCGGGTCGATCTCGGCGGCGTCGCGCATGACCCGCTGCAGGCGCAGCCGGTCGAGCCCGGCGGCAGCGAGTCGGCTGACGAGGCGCAACACCACCCAGTCCTCGTCGCGCGGGTGGGCCGGGTCCGGTCCGTAGACCTCGATCACGCCGGCGGGTCGATCGCGGTGTTGGTGTCCGATCGGCACCGACCAGACCGATCGGATGTCGGTGGG
>JAUHYJ010000467.1 GCA_030425785.1 Acidimicrobiia bacterium
AGAGCGAACTGGCCGACTCCGCGCGCGGCGAGGGTGCAGACGGCGGTCCCGCTCCCTGCGCCGACGACCTTCGCCTCCAGGCGCAGGTGTGGGCGATGTACCTCGATCAGGACGGCGCCGAGCCCCGCGAGGCACACGCCGCGCGCAGGCGCGCACTGACGGTGGGCATGTGCCGCGACGGACTCGTTCCGGTGCACGGCAGTCTGCTTCCCGAGGTCGCGGGGCAGCTCGGCCTGTTGTTCGACAGCATCCTGAACCCGAAGGTCGACGGCCCCGCGCATCCCGAGGGGGTGCGCTTCGTTGAGGCGGGTGTCGATGACCCGATTCCGTCACAGGCCGACTCGCGATCGCGCGCACAGAAGCAGCACGACGCACTCGCGACGATCCTCGGCGTTGCCGCCACGTCTGGCGCGCTGCCAACGATCGGCGGATCGGCGCCGACTCTTGTGGTGCAGGTCAGCGCCGAAGATCTGGCGGCCGGTCGCGGTCACGCTCACGTGCCGGGTGCTTTCGTGCCCGTCTCGCTGTCGGTTGCGCGGCACATCGCGTGCACGGGCGCGGTGCAGCGTGTCGTCACCGATGAGGCCGGCCGCATCGTCGCCATCCACAACCTCGATCGGGTCTTCAACGCCCATCAGCGCAAGGCGATCACTTTGCGCGATGGCGGATGCATCATCCCCGGCTGTCACGTCTCCGCCACCTGGTGCGAAATCCACCACGTCACCGAGCACGCCAAGGGTGGCCAGACGTGCACCGACAACGGTGTGCTGCTGTGCTGGCACCACCATCGCACGCTCGACTCCAGCGGATGGCGGATACGGATGCGGGGCGGAGTGCCCGAGGTCCGAGGCCCGTCGTGGTGGGATGCGTCGATGACCTGGCGCGCCGTCACATCGTCGCCGATCCGGATGCGGGAACGGCTGCGCTCGCGACAGGAGTGACGCCGATCGGCGCGACGCGTCGTCGCAATGTCGGAGGCCTGGTGTGTCCTGCTCTACTGGCCGTCGGCCGGTGGTGCACGCCCGAGGTGTGCGCCTCGAACGACCAGAAGGATCTTCTGTCATGTCCGATAACCTCAACGGCGCGTCCGGGCGCCCCGAATCCGATCAGTCCACCGAGTCGGCAGATCCCGTCACGTCGCCTGCCGGCTGGTACCCCGACCCGCACAACGCTGCAGCCCGGCGGTACTGGGACGGCACCGCCTGGACGGATCACACCACCCACCCCGCCGACGTCGTGCCGTCCCAGGCGGCCGCGCCTGCGCCCGCCGGGCCGGTGAACGCTGACCGCGTGACCTCGCCCACCGTGGCTCCCGCTGCCGCCGTCCCGGTGAAGAAGCCGTGGTACCGGCGCCTGGCGATCGTCATTCCGGTGTCGGTCGTCGCCGCGCTGATCGTGTTCGTCGTCGTGGTCGGCTCGCTGAACAGGCCCGCTACCCCTAGCGCCGACGACGAGCAGCCCGCCTCGCAGTCCGAGGACACCGCCGAGACGGCGGCCGATGACGAAGAGCCCGAGGAGGAACCCGCGGCTTCCGCACCTGTGGATCTCGAACTGGGCGAGACCGCGTTCGGCGTCGACGTTCAGCAGGGCACCGGGTGGTACGCCGTGCAGGTCACGAACCCCAACGACGACTACGTGTTCGGGTTCGCCGAGATCTCGGTCGAGGCCTACGACGCCGCCGGTGTGCTGATCGACTCCGACAGCACGTACACGACGATCCTCAGCGGTGAGTCGTGGTACACCGGCACGTTCTTCGACATCGGCTCGGCGACGATCGACCATCTCGAGGTGCGCGGTCCGGTCGCGAGCGAGGCGACCTACTCGGCGGCAGAAGAGACGGGGCACATGACGATCCAGAACGTGACCACCGGGTCGGAGTACGACCGCATGACCGTGACCGGTCAGCTCGTCTCGGCGTTCTCGGAAGATCAGGACCTGGTGCGCATCGACCTGATCGCCCGCGATGCTTCGGGCAAGGTCGTCGGTGTCGACTTCACCTTCACCGACCGCGTGCCCGCGGGTGGCACCGTCGCGTGGGAGACCTCGTTCTGGGAGGTTCCTCTCGACTCGACGGTCTCGGCCTACCCGCATCTGTAGTCCAGTCGGCCCGCCCCGGAGTGTGCTCACCCGGGGCGGGCCGACCGCCTCGCCTGTCGCAGGTGGTCCGTAGCATCTTTGCCGTGGGGAACTCGATCGACGACATCATCCAGCGGATGCGTACCAGTCCCGCAAATGTGCGCTACGCCGACGTGTGCAAGGTCGCCGAGGCCTACTTCGGTCCGCCACGTCGACGAAGGTCGAGCCACACGGTCTACAAGACTCCCTGGGCCGGTGACCCCCGCGTGAATCTGCAGAACGATCACGGCTCAGCCAAGCCGTATCAGGTGAAGCAGCTCCTCGCAGCGATCGAACGGGTGCAGAATGGATCGTGAGGCGTGGGGAGGTGCAAGCATGCGATACACCGTCGACGACTACGCTCTGCTCGTCGGGGTTGATCGAGCGTCCCGAGAGTTCGTCGCTGTCGTGCGCGAGTTCCCTTCGCTCAGTTGGGTTGCGGGCACACGTGTCGACGCGGCGGCCGGTCTGCGCGAGGTTCTGTCCGAGGTGCTGAGCGACATGTACGCCAATGGCGAAGACGTGCCCGCACCACAGCGCACACCGGTCCTGAACGACCTGCAGCCTGCGTAACCGGGTCCCGACCGGGTGAGCGGCCACACTCACTCGTCGGCGAAGAAGTCCTCGTCGAGCTTCACGACGTCGACCGTGCGGGCGACCTCGACGCCGACGCGGTGCTTGATCATCAACTCGGTGAGACGGATGCCGTCCACGAGCGCGACATCTTGTTGAACCCGTTCCGCCGCATCTTCGGCACCTGCGGAGAATCGGCTTGTCGTAAAGAACACACCGACGTTCGCGCCGCGGGTGGCGAGCGCTCCGACGAACTCCTGGATCTTCGGACGCCCGATCGTAGACTCCTCGGCGTAGCGCTTGGCCTGGATGTAGATCTTGCTGAGCCCCAACTCGTCTCGGTCGATCACTCCGTCGAGCCCGCCGTCGCCCGAGCCGGCCAGCTTCGTCATCTTGCCGTCGCGCCCGTAGCCCATCTTGACGAGCAACTTGAGCACGACGGTCTCGAAGTAGGTCGGATCGGTGCCGCGCAGCCGATCGAGCAGCTTCACCTTGGTGTCGTCTTCGATGAGCTGAATGCCCGCGTCGATCAGGTCGTCGGGGCTCTGATCCGCGACGGTCGAAGCTGACATCGGCGAGGTCGGCTCGCTCGCCCGTTGCCTGCGGGCCGGTACGTACTCGTTGTAGGCCGGCGCGTGGGTCTCGAGGTCGGACTCGCGGATCTCGCCGGGGATGAGCTGGAGCAGATGCCTGCCCGTATCGGTGATCTGGAACGCTCCACGCGACGGGGCGGTGAGCGCCTTCGCGCGCCGCAGGGCCGAGGTCGCCCACCCGATGCGGTTGGTCGCCCGAGTCTGGCCCGAAGCCAGCAGCTCGGAGCGTTGCTCAGCCGTCAAGCCGACGCGGTTGCTCACCGCGCGCTCCATGTCTCGCTTGGCCCAGGTCTGGCCGTCTTCGAGAACCTCGAGGATCGGGCGCATGAACGTCCACCACGAGCCGATGGTGGTGTCTTCGGCGGGGTCGGTCATAACTCT
>JAUHYJ010000468.1 GCA_030425785.1 Acidimicrobiia bacterium
TACTTCCTCATCGGCAAGTGGGGCCACGGGCGGAAGGTCTACGCCGCGACCAAGTTCTTCCTGTTCACGATGCTCGGCTCGGCGTTCATGCTCGTGGGGCTGATCGCCACGGTCGCCATCGCCAGTCGCGACCTCGGCTACACCACGTTCGACCTCGTCGAGATCGCCGAGGGGGCGAACTTCGCAGCGTCCACCGGGCGGTGGCTGTTCTTCGCGTTCGCCATCGCGTTCGCCGTGAAGGTGCCGCTGTTCCCGGTGCACACCTGGCTCCCCGACGCCCACACCCAGGCACCCACCGCCGGCTCGGTCGTGCTCGCCGGCGTCATGCTGAAGCTCGGTACGTACGGCCTGCTGCGCTTCGGGCTCTACCTGTTCCCCGAGGCCGCGTACTGGAGCCGGTACCTGTGGCTCGGCTTGGCGGTGATCGGGATCATCTACGGCGCGATCGCCGCCACGATGCAGACGGATCTCAAGCGACTGGTCGCGTACTCGTCGGTGGCCCACCTCGGTTTCATCGTGCTCGGCACCTTCGCGTTCACCACCCAGGCGATCACCGGCTCGGTGATGCAGATGGTCAACCACGGGCTGTCCACGGGCGCGCTGTTCCTCATGGTCGGCTGGATCTACGAACGCCGGCACACCCGTCAGATCAGCGAGCTGAACGGGCTGCAGTCGGTGGCCCCGATCTTCGCCGCCGGCTTCATGGTGATCATGCTGAGCTCGATCGGCGTGCCCGGCCTGAACGGGTTCGTCGGCGAGTACCTCATCCTGATCGGCACGTTCCTCGCCGAACCGTGGTATGCCGCCATCGCCGCCACCGGCGTCATCCTCGCCGCGCTCTACCTGCTGTGGGCGTACCAGCGTGTGTTCCACGGCGAGGCCGACGAAGCCAACCAGGGCTTCGCCGAGCTGAAGCTCAAGGAGGCGGCGGTCCTGCTGCCGTTCATCGGCATCATCGTGTTCACCGGCGTCTACCCCAAGCCGATGCTCGACCGCATCGAGCCGTCGGTCGATGCGCTGATCACGCACGTCGAGGACGTGGCCGGCTTCGAGCGTCCGGCGCCCGACACCCCGGTGATCGTCGAGGACGATCACTCCGGTGACGAGACGGACGAGGAGGGCGATCACTGATGCTCGGACAGGACACCTTCTTCGCCCCCGAGATCCAGTGGTGGCACCTGAGCCCGCTGATCGCGTTGGTCGCCGGCGCGCTGTTCCTCCTGGTGGTCGGCGCCCTCACGCCCCGTTGGCCGCGTGGTCTGTACGGCGTGGTCACGGCGCTGACCGCCGCCACTGCCGCAGTGCTCGCGGTCTTCCAGTGGCACGCCGTCGACGACGACGGTGCCGAACCGATCGCGGCTGGTGCGATCGCGTTCGACCACCTGTCGCAGCTCCTCACGATCACCATCTGTGCCGCGACGTTGCTCGTCGCGCTCATCACGATCGACGAGCTCCATCGGTCCGGGCGTGACGCGCCCGAGATGTACGCGATGTTCCTGGTCGCGTCGGCGGGCGGTGTCGTCATGGCGTCGGCCAACGACCTGATCGTGTTGTTCCTCGGACTCGAGACGCTGTCGCTCGCCCTCTACGTGCTGGCCGCGAGCGACCGCAACCGCGCCGCCAGCCAGGAATCGGGCATCAAGTACTTCATCCTCGGTGGCTTCGCCTCGGCGTTCTTCCTGTACGGCATCGCACTCGTCTACGGCGGCACCGGTTCGACCAACATCAGCGAGATCATCGGCAGCTTCGTCGGCTCGGTATCGATCGACGGCGACTCGCCGTTCGTGCTGGCCGGGCTGGCGCTCCTGATCGTCGGTCTCGGGTTCAAGGTCGCCGCCGTGCCGTTCCACGTGTGGACGCCCGACGTCTACCAGGGGTCGCCCACGAACGTGACCGCCTTCATGGCGTCCGTCGGCAAGGCCGCCGCATTCGCCGCCATGCTCCGCGTGCTCGTCATCGCGCTGCCCTTCCTGCGCGACGACTGGCGGCCGGCGATCTGGATGCTCGCACTCCTGTCGCTCGTCGTCGGCTCGATCCTCGCCGTCGTCCAGACCGACGTGAAGCGGATGCTCGCCTACTCGTCGATCAGCCACGCCGGCTTCATCCTCGTCGGCGTCGAGGCCGCCGGCCACGACTCGACCGGCGACGGCATGCCGAGCGTCGTCACCTACCTGCTGCTCTACGCCGTGCTCACCGTCGGCTCGTTCGGCGTCGTCACCCTGGTCGGCCGCAGCAACGGCGGTGACACGTCGCTCGACGCGTTCAAGGGGTTCGCACAGCGTCGTCCGGCCGTGGCGCTGGCCCTGACCGTGTTCCTGCTGGCGCAGGCCGGGGTGCCGTTCACCTCGGGCTTCATCGCCAAGTGGGGCGTCATCCAGGCCGCCGTCGAGGAAGAGAGCTATGCGATCGGCATCATCGCCATGGTCGCCGCCGTCATCGCCGCCTTCCTCTACCTCCGCATCATGGTCAACACCTGGCTGGCCGACAGCGACGACGGCGTCGAGCGCGAGGCGGTGCCGTTCGCGAGCGGGCTGTCGATCGGTCTCGCGGCAGCGTTCACCCTGTTCGTCGGCGTGTGGCCGGGCTGGCTGCTCGACGCCGCCGACACCGTCACCCAGTACGCCCGCTGACCGTCCCGCCCGGGGCGATCACCGGGGTGCCGTGGTCCGGCGCGCAGCGTTCGGTAGCGTCGGCGGGATGCGCATGCCGTCCGTGATCCGCCTGCTCGGCGCGGCCGTGTTGGCCGTCGGGCTCGCCGCCGTGCCGACGGTCGCGCACGCGCACACCGACTTCGACTTCTCGTTGCCCACCGACGGTGCGAGCGTCGCCGAACCCGTTGCCGAGATCACGGTGGGGTTCACCGAACCCGTCACGCTCGTCGGGGCCGGCTTCGAGGTGCTCGACCCTCAGGGCAACGTGCACACCCCGTTCGCCGTCACGGACGACGACACCGTGTTCCGACTCCAGCTCGACCCGCCGATCGCGGGCGGCGAGGCGGCGGTCCGCTACGAGGTGCGCGCCGAGGACGGTCATGTGCTGTCGGGCGGTATCCGCTTCACGATCGAGGCACCCGTCCCGACGACGGCACCGCCGTCGACCACGACCGCACCGGCCAGCAGCACCGCACCGGCGGTCAGCGCCGCGCCGAGCAGCTCGGCCGCACCGGTGACGACGGCGCCGCCGGTGACGACCGCGCCGCCGATCGACGACATGGCCGCGGCGACGTCCGACAGCGTGGCGGACGCCGCCGACGCGACGTCGGCGGACGCCGACGAGGCGGACGACGGGGGCGACGGCTCGACGACCACCGTGATCGTGATCGCAGCCGTCGTCGTCGCGCTCGGAGCGACCGGCTTCCTCCTGGTGCGCTCGCGCTCGTCGGCATGACCGCCACACCCGTCGTGTCGGCGCCGATCGACGACTTCCTCGCCGGTGCGGGCTCGTCGTCGTCCACCGCCGAGCGCGTCGAGGCGATCGGCCTCGGTCTCGGTCTGGCCGGCACCGTGCTCGCGGTCGGCATCATCGTGTTCGCGGCGTTCACACTTCGCGGTCCGGTGCACGAGGCCCGCCGACTCCTGTGGATCGCCGGGGCGGCCGGTGCCGCCGTGACGATCGGGGCGGCACTCGAGGCCGCCGGCACCGCGGCGATCGTCGATCGGAG
>JAUHYJ010000469.1 GCA_030425785.1 Acidimicrobiia bacterium
CCCGCACGACGCGCCGCGGGACGAGGGCGTGGTCCTGGTCCTGACGCTGCTGCTGACGGTCGTGCTCGCGACCGTCGTCCTGGCGCTCGCCACCTATGCCATGTCGGGCGTGTCGACATCCCGTGTCACGACCGAGCGGACCGAGAGCAACGCCGCCGCCACGTCTGCGCTCACCTGGACGATCGAGGAGTTCGCGAAGAAGCAACTCGTTCCGGAGAACACCTCGACGTGCGATTCGACGCCGGTGACCGTTGCGGTGCCGGAGGCGATCGTGACCGACGCCACGGTCCTCCTGACGTGCGCCACCGACGCGGTGTCCGACGGCAACAACCCTCAGATTCGCCTGGTTGCCGAAGCGGTCACCACCGACGGAACGCATCGCACGATCGAGGTGCTGCTCGAGGTCCCGGCGGCCGCGTACACGACCCAGGTCAACGCCTGGATCGTCGACTGACGCCGCGGGCTACCGTGGCGCCCGTGACCGCGCTGCCCCGACGTCTCCTGCCCGACACGGCAGCGGTCGACGACGACGGGTGGCTGACGATCGGCGGCTGCTCGGTTCGTGACCTCGCCGCCGAGTTCGGCACGCCCGTCTTCGTGTACGACGAGCAGCATCTCCGGGCCCGCTGTCGCGAGGCGACCGAGGCGTTCGGTCACCGCCAGGCCGTGTACGCGACCAAGGCGTTCATGTGCCGGGCCATGGCGCGGCTGGCGCACGAGGAGGGCATGCGACTCGACGTCGCCACCGGCGGTGAACTCCACATCGCGCTGTCCGCCGGCGTGCCCGCGGCCGACTGCGTCATGCACGGGAACAACAAGAGCGTCGCCGAGCTCCGGATGGCGATCGAGGCCGGCGTCGGCCACATCGTCGTCGACAGCTTCGACGAGCTCGACCGGCTCGACACCCTCCACGCAGCTGGGACGGGTTCGGTCCCCGACGTGCTGCTGCGGATCACGCCCGGCGTCGAGGCCCATACCCACGAGTTCATCGCCACCGGCCAGGACGACTCGAAGTTCGGCTTCAACCTCGCCAACGGCGACGCCCTGCGAGCGGTCGAACGTGCCCGCCGATCACCGAGCGTCGAGCTCGTCGGCGTCCACTGCCACATCGGTTCGAACGTGTTCGCCGCGTCGAGCTTCGGCAAGGCCGCCGAGGTGATGGCCGCGTTCGCCGCACCGCTCGACCTGCCCGAACTGGTCCTCGGTGGCGGGCTCGGGGTCGCCTACGTCGAGGGTGAGGAGGCCCCGACGATCACGCAGTGGGGCAAGGTGTTGCACGACGCCTGCCGCTCGCTCGGTCTCACGTCGCGCGTCTCGGTCGAACCCGGCCGGTCGATCGTCGCTGCGGCGGCGATCACCGTGTACACGCTCGGCACCCTCAAGCGGATCCCCGGCGTCCGGACGTACTTCGCCGTCGACGGCGGGATGAGCGACAACCCGCGACCGGTCCTGTACGGCTCGGGCTACGAATCGTTCCTGCCGCGGGCACCGTTCGCCGAGCGGACCGAGCACGGTCGCCTCGTCGGCAAGCACTGCGAGTCCGGTGACGTGCTGCTCCGCGAGGCGAAGCTGCCCGCGGACGTCGCCGTCGGCGATCTGGTCGCGACCCCGGTCACCGGCGCGTACGGCCGCTCGATGGGGTCGAACTACAACATGATCACGCGCCCGCCCGTCGTGTTCGTGCGCGACGGTGACGCGCGGCTCGTGATCCGGCGCGAGACCCTCGACGACCTCCTCGCCGCCGACGTCGGCTGAGGTCGGCCGAGGTCGGCCGAGGTCAGCGGCCGGCGCGATAGGCGCGGCCGGCTGCCCGCGATTCCTCGTCGGCCATCGCGGCCACGAGGGTGTCGGCGTCGTTGGCGTTGCGGCCGACGCCGGCGATCTCGTCCATCACCGCGTTGACGTGGGTCTTCGTCGCCCGGATCGAGAACCACGGCTTGGCGGCGATGTCGTCGGCCATCGCCTCGGCCGTCGCGACGAGCTCGGCCGCGGGGACGACCCGATTCGCGAAGCGGAGGGCGTGGGCCTCGTCCGCGCCGAACGGCCGGCACGTCAGCACGAGCTCCTTGGTGATGGCAGGGCCGAGCTCGCGCACGAGTCGCGGGATGCCGCCCCACGCCAGCGGGATGCCGAGGTCGACCTCGGGGATCGAGAAGCGGACGTCGTCGCTGACCAGGCGCAGATCGCAGGCGGCGGCGAGCACGAGCCCGCCCCCGACGCAGTGGCCGTGGACGGCGGCGATGGTGAGTGGCCGGACGTCGGTGAGCGCCTCGGCGGCGAGACGTCCGAGATCGGCGACCTCGCGGGGCGATGGGCCGTCCGCCAGCCCTCGGAAGTCGGCGAGGTCGAACCCGCCGGAGAACGCCCGCCCGGCGCCGCGCACGACGACCACCCGAATGTCGTGTTCCTGGTCGAGCCATCGGCAGGCCGTGACGACCTCGCCCAGCAGTTCGGCCGAGAGCGCGTTCAGCTTGTCCGGCCGGTTCAGGAGCAACGACGCGACGGGCGACCCCGTTCGGCGGCGGATCTGCAGGGTGGCGAGTCGAGGGCGGCGCATCGGCCCAGCCAAGCACGTTCCCTCGATCGGGTTCGAAGCCTACGATGGGACGATGGCCGGCAACATCGACATCGGTGGGTACTTCGACAAGCTCACCAAGCGCGGCCGTGGAGGGCGCCGCCTCGACGAGAGCGGCACCGCCGGACCCGGGTACGACGACACCGGCGACCGCGACGACGTCGACGACCGGCACGACGATCGACCGGATGATCGGGAGCCCGACCCCTCGGCGTCGTCGCGAGGCGGGCTCGCGGATGTCCTCAAGGACATGCTCGGCAAGGGTCGCTCGACCGCCCGCCGAACCGCCGACCAGGTCCGCAAGCGTGCCCCGTCCCTGCCCCGACGCGGCACGGCCGACCAGTTGCCGCCCGAGGGCGTCGTCACGATCGAGTACTCGCCTCGCGAGGACGGCGACCCCGACCCCGGCGAGGTCGTGTGGACGTGGGTGCCGTTCGAGGAGGACCCGACGCAGGGCAAGGACCGCCCGGTCGTCATCATCGGCCGCCGGGGCCGCAAGCTCGTCGGCGTGCCGCTCACCACCAAGCCGAACGACCGCGAGGCCCAGATCAACCTCGGCACCGGCGGCTGGGACCCGAAACGACGCACCAGCTACGCGCGCATCTGGCGCATGCTCGACATCGACGCCGACCGCACACGGCGCGAGGGCGCCGTCCTCGACGAGCGTCGATTCGAGGCGCTGGTCAAGGCCGTCGACAAGTACTACGAGATCCGCCGGCCGGCACCCACCTCGTCCGGCGACGACGACTACGACTACTGACGACGCCTGACGACACCCTGGCCGCGCCGTCGGCCGCGCGAAGGTGCAGCGGTCCGTGCGCGGCCGGTCGGTAGCCTGCGGGCCGTGACGAACACGAACGGGGTCATCCGGATCGGCCTGCTCGGCTGCGGCAACGTCGGCGGGGCCTTGGTCCCGCTGCTCGAGGCACAGGCCGACATGATCGAGGCCCGGACCGGGCTTCGGCTCGAGGTCACCCGCGTCGCCGTCCGCAACCTCGCTCGCGATCGCGGCCTGACCCTCGACGATGGCGTGCTCACCCGGGACGCCCACGCCGTGGTGGTCGATCCCGACGTCGACCTG
>JAUHYJ010000470.1 GCA_030425785.1 Acidimicrobiia bacterium
GCAGGTCGTCGCCGCCCGGTACGCGGAGCTTCGCGGACAGCGGTCGGTCGGGCGCACCCATCAGCACCGCACCTCCAGCGTCTTCGGCTCGACCCCGATCGCGAGCGATGTGGTCGGGTCCCGGTCCTCGCCGTCGAGTTCCCAGGGCGTCGGTGTCGACAGTTCGACCCGCACCTCGGTCGCCTGGGTCCGCCGGACGAGCCGCTCCGGCTGCGACCGGCCACGCACGAGGCGGTGGCCGATGGTGAGCCAGTCGCGAGCCCGTGAGGGCGTCAGGACGGCGACATCGAGCCAGCCGTCGTCGGGGGATGCGTCGGGGAACACGTCGAGCCCGCCGGTGATCTGGCCGAGGTTGCCGATCAGCACCATCGCGCTCGGGCCCGAGAACCATGGCGATCCGTCGACGGTCACGTCGACGTCGACCCGGCCGGCACGCAGGTTGCGCAGCGCCGACAGGACGTAGGCGAGGCTGCCGACCCGCTCCTTCACGGTGCTCGACGCATCGCGGATCATCAGCGCGTCGAGCCCGGTACCGGCCATGACGGCGAACCGCTCGCCGTTGACGACACCGACGTCGAACTTGCGAGCCGACGACGACAGGGCGATCGGGATCGCGTCGAACCCGGTCGGGAGCCCGACGTTGCGGGCGAGCAGGTTGCCCGTGCCGAACGGTACGACACCGAGCTGGACGCCGGACCCGGCGACCGTGTCGGCGACCGCGCGGACGGTGCCGTCGCCACCGCAGGCGATGACACAGTCGACGCCGGCCTCGATCGCCGCGCGGGTCTGACCCGGCCCCGGGTCGTCGGCGGTCGTCGGCACGAACGAGATGCGGTGACCGCGCTCGTACGGGGCGAACGCGTCGCGGAGCTCGTCCTCGCCGGGCGCGCTGCCGCTCGCGGGGTTGTAGATGACGGTGACGTTGCTCATGCGCGTGACTCCCCGAGCCGGCGGCGGCGATGGCTGAGCAGGCAGAAGGCGCCGTAGACGACGAGACCGACACCGGCGACCCAGACGAGCACGGTGCCGGTCGTGGTGTCGGCGACGCTGCGCAGTGCCGCATCGAAGCCACGGGCTTCGTCCGGATCGAAGCGCCAGGCCGACCGGGTCACGAAGAACCCGACGAGCATCGTGACGATGCCGCGTCCGATCCAGCCCGCCACGCCCGAGCCGACCAGGATGCGTTCGATCGTGTCGTCGCGGCGATCGCCGTCGACCTCGGTGAGATCGTCGCAGAAGCTCCGCATCACGCCCTTGCGGACGACGAAGAAGACGCCGACGGCGAACGTCACCACGCCGGCGGCCATCACGAGCCAGCGGCCGAACTGCCAGTCCATCGCGCGACGGGACCAGCGCTCGACCGTGTTGTCACGCTCGGGGTCGGCGCCGTTGACGGCGGCGTTCACCGCGACGTAGGTGAGCACGGCATAGAACCCGGCGGAGAACGTGTACCCGATACGGTCGAGCCAGGCCGACAGGTCGGTGCTGCGGATGACGGCGACGCTCAGCACCCGCCAGAGGCAGTAGAGGGCGAGCCCGACGGCGAGGACGGCGATCGCGATGCGGCCGCCCGGCTGGTCGATGATCGTGTCGAGTGCACCCTTCGGCGACGCCTGGTCGTCTTGGGAGTCCCGCGACGACTGTGCGATCGAGATCGCGGCACCGCCCATCAGGGTGTACACGACGCCCTTCGCAATCCAGCCGAGACGCGTCAGTCGCTCGATCACCGGGTTGTCGGCGACCGCGTCGTCGACCGTGTCCGCGACGCCGTCGCCCGACGGGTCGTCCGTGGTCGCTCCGCCGTCGGCTGACGTGGTGTTGGCTGACCTGGTGGCGGCTGACCCGGTGTTCGCTGACCCGGTGGGGTCGATCGATGCCGTGGTCGACTGCTCGATCGTGCTCATCGTTCCTCCTTCGGCGGCCCCGGCCGGGGCGGCTGGGCCTTCGATACCCGACACCGATGGCACGCAAACGAAAGCGGCCCCGCTCAGGTGTCCCGGAGCGCTCGCCCGAGTCTCAGGTACCACGGAGCCGGCGCCCGAGCCACCACGGCACGTATTGGGCGACGGCGACGAAACCGGCGATCACCACGGCCATCCACCGCGCCCACCGCAGCGAACGATCGACGTCGTCGCGGCTCGTGACGGCAAGTCGCTCCGCATCGGCCGCCGTCGCGCGGTAGCGGTCGAGCAGCTGCTCGCTGTCGCCGAGCGAGCTGCGCGTCTGCTCCACGTCGCTGCGAATCGCGTCGACGTCGGCAGCGAGCCCATCCGTGCGGCCGGAGAACGACTCGAGCGCCGTCGACAACTCGTCGAGATCGGCGCCGATCGGCTCGAACGCATCGCGCAGATCGCCGACGGCGTCGGGCAGCGGCGTCACCGGGTCGTAGTCGGGACCGAACGGGACGGCCGACAGGGCACTCAACGCGCCGTCGATGGTGCCGCTCAGCTGTTCGACGGTGCCGAGCGCCACGTCGACGTCGTCGAACGTGTCGGGCAACCGGCCGGCGACGTCGGCGGCGGTCGCTGCCACGTCGCCCGTGTCGCCGGTGGTGGCGACCAGCGTGTCGAGGATCACGAGCAGGTCGCCGAGACCGGCATCGAGATCGTCGACGACCTGGTCGGCCACCTCGATCGTGTCGCTGAGTGCCGACGCCGCATCGGCACCGATGACGAGGGTCTGGTCGAGGTTGCGATCGAGATCGGAGAGGAAGACCCATCCGACCGCGCCCGACACCACCGCCACCACGACCCCGACGGCCGCGATGAGCTGCATGATCTTGCCGGCGCGCTGGTCGGGTCGATCGACGGCGGGGTCGGTCGCGTCGAGGTCGTCGGGATCCACCGCACTCACGACGCCGTCCCGGCTCGCAGGCGGCGCGTCAGACCGGCGACCGCGACGACGCCGTACACGAGCACGAGCGCGCCGAGGCCGACGAGGGTGCCGGTCCGGGGAGCGATGCCGCGCAACATGATGTCGTGCAGCCCCTCGATGCCGTAGGTGACCGGGATCAGGAACGACACGATCTTGACGGGGTAGCGCAAGGTGTCGATCGGCAGCACGAATCCGGTGAAGAAGAGGCTCGCGAGCAGCACCAGCATCGCCATCTGCACCGCCTGCGACTCCGACCACGACACGAGCGCGATGAGCATGCCGAGGGCCAGCGATGACAGGAGGACGCCGAGCATGATGGCCGCCAACCAGCCGACGGACCCCGCGAACGTCACGCCCAGCCCGAGCACCGCGACCGTCACGAGCATGGCGCCGACGCTCGCACCGACGACGACGTAGGCGAAGATCTTGCCGACGACGATCTCGATCGACGACAGCGGCCCGACCCGCATCAGCTCGAACAGGCCCGTGCGGCGGTCACGGACGAGCGACAGGGCGGCGAACGTGAGGGCGAGGTGCTGGAGCAGGAGCGCGATCGACGACGGTGTGAAGTACTCGGTCGGCGTCGCCGTGTCGATGCCGACGTTCTCGGTGGCGCTGGTGAACGGACGCACGAGCACGCTCGGCTCGAGCAGCATCGTGTCGCCGAGCTCGGACCCGAGCGCGGCGAGGTCGTCCGACAACGCGGCGACGTCCTCGCCCGTCGCGTCGTCGTCGATCTCGGCCAGCGACGCCGACGCGCGGTCGACGAGCTCGCGGG
>JAUHYJ010000471.1 GCA_030425785.1 Acidimicrobiia bacterium
CGTCGACGTCGCCACCTTCGGGGTCGCCGTGGTCACCGCCCTCGTCGTCCCGTTCGGCGAGCGTCCGGCGGCGTCCGCCGATGACGACGGCTCGTGGCGGGTCGCAGTTCGGTTCCTGACGGGCCCAGGGCGCGCGCTGCTCGTGCTGATCGGGGTGATGGCGTTCACGAACCTCGTCCTGTCGATGTACAGCGTCTCGCTCGTGACGCTGTCGGTCGAGATCGGCGGCGCGGCGCGGTCGGGGCTCGTGCTCGGCGCGGGCGGCGCGGCGATGCTCGCCGGCTCCGTGGTGCTCGGTGCGCGCGGCCTGCCGCAGCGCCGAGTCCGGGTGCTCACGGTGGCGCTGCTGGCGTTCGGCCTCGGCAGCTGGCTGTCGGCACTGCACCCGTCGCTGGTGCTGCTGGCGCTCGGCGCCGCTGTCGCCATGCTCGCCGTGCCGGCCGTCCAGGCCGCGACCACCACGCTCTTCCACGAACGGGTGCCGGCGTCGATGCAGGGGCGCGTCTTCGGGCTGCGGTTCGCGATCGGTCAGTCGCTCGGACCGATCGGATCGGTCGTGGCCGGGTTCGCCATCGCCTCGCTGGCCGAGCCGGCGATGGCATCGGGTGCGATCGGCGACCGCTCCGTCGGCTGGCTGATCGGCACGGGTCGCGAGCGCGGGGCCGCACTCCTCCTCCTCGGCGTGGGCCTCGCGCTCGTGTTCCTCGCCGTCGTCGTCGGCCGGTCGTGGATCAACGACGAGCTCGACGGCACGGCCGGTGAGACCTCGGCGGACGACGTGCCGGCGGACGGCGCCGGTTCGCAGAGCGGGACACGGCACGACATCGTCACCGCCTGACGCGCGAAGCTCACGGGATGAGCGGCCTCTCGCGTGACGACATCGACGAGATCCTGCGGCTCGTCGACGACTCGAACTTCGACGAGCTGCGGCTCGAGATGGGCGACACCAAGATCGAGGTCCGCCGCACGCGCGGGAGCGGCTCGGCGCCGTCGAAGCCGTCGGCCCCGGTGAGCCCGTCACCGCGTCCGTCAGCGCCCACCGCGACACCGGCGCCACCCGCGGCACCGCGTCCCCGGTCGACGACGCCGGCCGCCGACGGCAGCGTCGAGGTGCCGGCGCCGCAGCTCGGCATCTTCTACCACGCCCCCCGGCCCGGCGAGCCCCCGTTCGTGAGCGTCGGCGACGAGGTCACGCCGGACACCACGATCGGCATCATCGAGGTCATGAAGCTCATGAACACGGTCGCTGCCGGCATCGCAGGGACGGTCACCGAGGTCGTTGCCCCGAACGGCGAGTCGGTGAAGCAGGGCGACACGCTCATCCGGGTCGTCCCGGACGCCGGCGGGGCCGACTGACGTGAGCGGCACCGGGCAGAACGTCACGCTCGTCGAGACGAGTGTCCGCGACGGCAACCAGAGCCTGTGGGGTGCGACCGGCCTGCGCACACGGCACATGGTGCAGATCGCACCGGTGATGGAGCGGGTCGGCTATCACGCGATCGACTTCATCGCGTCGACCCACATGGGTGTCGCGGTGCGGTTCCAGCAGGAGGACCCCTGGGAGCGCATCAGGCTGATGGCCGAACGCACCCCGAACACGCCGCTGCAGTTCCTCACGACCGGCATGCGGTTCATCTCCTGGGAGGTCGCGAGCGACGAGTTCATGGAACTCGTGTACCGCACGCTCGCGAACAACGGCATCCGCCGCTTCTGCGTGATGGACCCGATGAACGACGTCGACGCGCTCCTGAAGGCGGCGACGTTGGCGCGCAACGCCGGGATCGACGAGATCGTCGCCGCGGTGTGTTTCAGCCTCAGCCCGATCCACGACGACGAGCACTTCGAGGGTGTCACGAAGGCGTGCGCGCAGTCGGGCCGGTTCGACCGCGTGTACCTGAAGGACCCTGGCGGACTCGTCACGCCCGAGCGCACCCACACCCTGATCCCGAAGATGCGGGCGGCGTGTGGCGACGTCCCGTTCGAGTTCCACTCGCACTGCACGATCGGGCTCGCTCCGTTCTCGTACCTCGACGCGGTCGAACGCGGCGTGGAATGCGTGCACACCGGCGCCGAGTCCGCCGCGAACGGCACGGCCCAGCCGGCGACGATGAGCGTCGTCCGCAACCTGCGCGACCTCGGCCACACCGTCGACATCGACGACGCCGCCGCGCTCGAGGTCGACGCCTACTTCGACGCGCTGACGGCGGCCGAGGGGTTGCCGCCCGGCCGCCCGAGCGAGCTCGACCGGCGCTACTTCCGGCACCAGATGCCGGGCGGCATGATCGGCACGTTCAAGCGTCAGCTCGACGAGGCGGGCCGCCTCCACCTGCTGCCACAGGTGCTCGACGAGGTCGAGCGAGTGCGTGCCGAGCTGGGCTACCCGATCATGGTCACGCCGTTCAGCCAGGTGGTCGGCACCCAGGCACTGCTGAACGTCGTGAGCGGCGAGCGCTACGCCCAGATCCCCGACGAGGTCATCCGCTACGCGGTCGGCCGCTTCGGCAAGCCGCTGATGCCGCTCGACCCCGCGCTCGAGGATCGCATCATGTCGTCGAAGCGGGCGACCGAGCTGGCCGAGGCGCCGCACATGGCGCCGGTCGACGAGCTGCGTCAGCGGTTCGGGCGTCGCCTGTCGGACGAGGAATTCCTGCTGCGGTGCGTGATGCCCACCGACCAGGTCGATGCCATGGTCGCGGCCGGCCCGGCCCGCACGAGCTACGACCCGACGACCAAGCCGATCGTCGACCTGGTGCGCGAGCTCACGTCTCGCGACGACGTCGCCCACGTCTCGGTCGAACGACCCGATCTCCGACTCGAACTCACCCGCCACAGACGCGAACGCGTGAGGTGACTGCGCAGAGCTCTGCGCAGTCACCTCACGCGTTCGGCGGGGTGAGGTGGCCGTCGCGCATCTCGAAGCGGCGGTCGGCGATCGTCGTGACCCGCTCGTCGTGGGTGGCCGCGACGACGGCCGAGCCCGACCGGGCGACCTCGACCAGCAGCTCGACGATCCGCTCGGTGTTGCGCTCGTCCTGGTGGCTCGTCGGCTCGTCGACCACCAGGACCCGCGGACGCGTGACGATCGCCCGGGCGACCGCCGTCCGCTGCTGCTCGCCGAGCGATGTCTCCTGCGGGAAGCGCTCCGCGAGGTGTCCGATCCCGAGCCGGTCCATCACCTCGGCGGGGTCGAGCACCAGCTCGTTGGCGCGACCCGGCAGCCGCACGTTCTCGCCCACCGTGCAATGGTCGATCAGCCCGAGCTGCTGGGGGACCACCGCGAGCCCCGTCCAGCGGTCGGTCGGCACGCTCGTCGTGCGCACGCCGTCGTCCGGCTGCTCCCAACCCAGCAGCAGGTTGAGCAGCGTGGTCTTGCCGGAGCCGGACGGGCCGGAGACGACGGTGAGCTCACCCGGCGCCAACTCGAAGGTGACGTCGGCGACCGCCACGACGGTCTCGGCGCCACGCCGGAACCGGCGGCTCACGCCGTCGAGCCGGATCAGCGCAGCGCGATCCGACGTGGTCACGGTCGGCCCACCAGGTGATCGCCGTCGTCGTCCCACTCGAGACGTGCCGTCCGGTCGGGGAACCGGTGGTCGAGGTCGGGCGGCAGGTGCAGCCGCCCGGCGCCGTCGATGACGGCCCGATC
>JAUHYJ010000472.1 GCA_030425785.1 Acidimicrobiia bacterium
GCCCGTCGGTGCGAGGCTCGAGTAGTGAGCGGCCTGGGTCTCGATCGGGAAGCCGAACACCTCCCGGTGCGTGGCCGTGAGGCCGGCCGTCTGCGCGGCCTGCTGGTCCGTGTACGTCGCCGTCATGCCGAGCGGGTCGAAGACGTTCGACTGGACGTAGTCCTGCCACGACTGCCCGGTCACGGCTTCGATCACCGCACCGAGCACGACCGAGTTCAGGTTGGCGTACTCGAAGCTCTCGCCGACCGGCCGGTTCACGTCGAGATCGGCCATGCCGGCGACGACATCGTCGATCGAGTCGTCGGCATCGGCGTCGGCGACGGCCCGGAGCCCGTCGAGCCGCGAGATGCCGCTGGTCTGGTTGAGGAGGTGGCGAACGGTGATCCGATCGGAGATCTCGGGATCGGCCAGGCGGAAGTCGGGCAGATGGGTGATCACGGCGTCGTCGAGGTCGATCAGACCTGCCTCTGCCAGCTGCATCGTGGCGAGGGCGGTCATCGACTTCGTGTTGGAGCCGATCCAGAACGGCGTGTCGGCGGTGATGGCAGTGCCGTGGCCGTCGTTGCCGTAACCCGCCGCGTGGACCACGTGACCGTCTTCGACGATCGCGAGCGAGGCGCCGGGGATCCTCGCGTCGCCCCGCTGGTCGTCGACGTACCGGTCGATCTGCTCGAAGCGATCGCCACCCATCGAGGGCGCGTCGTCGGTGGCGACGTCCCAGACCAGCCAGAGCGAGCCGACCGCGACGATCGCCAGCAGGGTGCGCAGCAGCCCACTCGCGTGTCGGGCATCCGTCCGGGGGTCGATGCAGCCCGGCTCGCCCTGCACGCCCTCTGCCGGGCGCTCGATCGCGGCTGTCGAAGGCATGGCACTCGTCTCTCCTGTCGAGCGCGGGTCGCTACGCGTCGATCGTGTCCCTGGCCCGGCGATCGCTGCCAGGGCCGATGGTCACGACGAGACCTCACCGGCGCCGGCACCGGCGCCATCCGTCACGGCCACGACGCAGGCCGCCTCCCGAGCGGGCAGGCGTCTCACCCAGCCGGGCCCGGGCTGTCGACCGTGTCGACGTCGGGGATGACCCTTCGCGTCAGCGGCGGCTCGGCTGGGTGAGGACGCGATCGACGCCGACGTCGTCGATCGGCGCGGACGCATCCGGCTCGTCGTCGGAGTCCGGGCCGAACCGCCCTCGGGTCATCCGCCACAGCGCGGCGACGATCACCAACGAGGTCACGGTGATGCAGTACTGCATCGTCGCGTACGCGGTCCCTTCGATCTCGTCGCGCAGCACGAGCGTGCCGTTGGCCGCGTTGAAGCTCCCGTGGAGGAGGACGGCGAGCAGGGTCGAGCGCGTGGACCGGTACAGGTAGGTGTAGATGAAGGCCAGCGCGACGATGTTGACGACCGTCGCTGCGAGCACGACGGTGAGCTCGCCGCCGCCGAGGCCGTGGCTCAGGTCGTCCTGAGCGGCGAGCAGGGGGAGGTGCCAGACCGCCCACAGCGTGCCGAGGATCAACGTCGCCGCGACCGGCCGGTACCGATCGAGCAGCTCGGGGAGCGCGAAGCCGCGCCACCCCCACTCCTCGTTGCCTCCGCCGACGAGTGTGAGGAAGACCAGCATCGGTACGTAGACCGCGAGGCGTTCGCCCAGCAGCGCGCCGTCGAGGTCTTCCCCCAGCGTCACGAACGCAAGGCTGACGACGGCGACGATCGCGGCCGGCACGGCGAGTGCGAACAGGTACCAGCGGGCAGGCACGCGCCAGCGGAACATGTCGTGGATCCACGATCGTGCGGAGCGACCGAGCAGGCGGGTCATGGTCAGGCCGGCGGCGGCTGGGCCCCAGACCCCGACGAAGATGGCGACCACGCCGACGGTGCCGTCGTAGCCGAGCGCGGCGGGCGCCCAGAACGCCCACGAGTACAGGTACGCGAAGGTGAAGAACGCTGCGACCGGATGCGTCGTCGCCCAGGTGCGGAGCGCGCCGGTCGTGGGTCGGGGTCGGGATGTCATGGGTGCTCCTCTCGGATGCTCGGGTACCGGGCATCGGTGATGCGGTAGCGGAAGAAGGTGCCATCGGCTTCGCGGGTCGTGTCCCAGTCCCACCCCACGGTGCCGCTGCCGGCGATCCCGACACCGGTCGGCGTGGACATGGTGGCGTCGACCGATCCGCCGAAGGGCGCGAGGGCGGGCGGGGACGCCGAGTCGTTCCAGCGTTGGAGGCCGAGCCGGACGAGGCGTCCGTGCTCGTCGACGGTGACGTCGACGTCGATGTCGGTGCCGGCGGCGTCGAGGGTCACGACGGCGCGGTGGTCGTCGATGCTCGCCCAACGGGCGCTCGCCTGCGGGGTGAGGGCTTGGGGCATCCAGGCGACGGTCTCGGCGGCCAGACGTCCCTGAGCGCTCCGTCGCACGTCCTCGCCGCTGCCGCGGACCACAGGGATGCGCCCGTGCAGGCGGAACTCGATCCGCGCGCCGTCGGGGCCCAGGGCATCGGCGCCGGTGAAGCGGAGCACACGGCCACCGACCTGCGGTGCCCAGACGAATCCGGTGCCTGCCCGAAGGACCTGTCGCGCCGTGAACGGGAACCAGCGACCGGCGAGCTTGATGTCGCCCTCCATGTCGATCTCGAGCAGCGTCGTCAGCAGCGACCCCGGCGGCACGGCGCGTGCCAGCAGGCGTCGGGCCGGGAGCGGCAGCTCGTCGAGCGTTGCGGGGTCGAAGCGGTCCGGCGTCGCGTCGGGCGGCGACCGGAGCGCCGCCCAGGTCGTCGCGGCGAACCCGGGCAACGTCTGCGGTGCGGCTCGTCGTTGGCGATCGATGACTTCCATGACACCCACCTCGATGCGGGTCGATCCGACGACCCCATCGTCGCCGCTGCCGGACCGTGACCGGCAGGGTCGAACGGCTCTCCGATCGGTGCGCGGGCCGCCGACGTCGACGCACCGTCGATGGCGCGCCGTCGGCAACATCGGCGGGGACGGTGCCGTTCGACCCTACGAATGCCTCGCGAGCGGTGGCGACGATGGAGGTTGCGCCAGGAGATGCCGCCTCGCCGATCGACCCGAGCGACGAGCGACGACGAGCGCAAGGAGGTGCTCGAGCGATGACGTCGACCAGCACGATCGAACCAACCCGCCGTCCGGCTGCCCAACCGCCCGAACGACCCGACCGCGGTCGTTCCGACTCGACGACGTCGGCTCCGGCACGGAGTGGCCTGTCCGGCCGGCTGCGTGCCGCATTGCGTCCGACCCGAGCCGATCGACGCATCGGCGTCGCCGTCGCGCTGCTCGTGCCGGCCCTGTGGGGGCTGATCGCGGGATGGTGGACGCCTCGTGGGCCCCTGATCTCCAGCGAAGCGATCTGGTCGATCACCGTGTCGCTCGCCGTCGGCGCCGTCGCCGGACTCGTCCTGGGTTCGCGCTGGTCGATCGTGGCAGCGCCGGCGGCGTTCGCCCTGGTGTTCGAGATCGTGCGCGCCGGCGTCGACGGTCCGACCGTCGACGGGTTCCACCTCGAGTTCTACGGGCTGTTGGCATTCGCCGTCGGCCGCGGGTTCCACGCCCTGGTGTCGCTGTTCCCGATGGCGTTCGGCGCGATCGTCGGTGCGGGCATCGCCCGCCACATCGACGAGCGCCACGATGC
>JAUHYJ010000007.1 GCA_030425785.1 Acidimicrobiia bacterium
GGGAGCGGGCTACCTGCTGAACCACCGCATCCTTGAAGGGTTCCAGCACTTCCGGCTCGTAATCGTCAGGCAGGCCGCCCTGTTTCTTGGCCAGACCGGCCTCCTCCAGCGGCAGGCCATCGCCCATGGCGCCGATCTGCGACCGCACCAGCGCGTCCACTCGATCGTGCCGACGGACGGCGAGGTGAGCGTGCGCACCGACGAGGGCGAACTGCGCTGCGGTGCCGTCGTGGTGTGCGCCGACGCCTGGACCAATCAGCTGCTCGAACCACTCGGTCACCGCGTCGGTCTCGCGGTGACCCGCGAGCAGGTGAGCTACTTCCCGACCGGTGACCTCGACGACCTCCGGATCGGGTCGTTCCCCGTGTGGATCTGGATGGACGACCCGAGCTTCTACGGCTTCCCCGCGTACGGGCCGCCCGAGGTGGCCGACCGGATCAAGGGCTCCGAGGACTGCGGCGGCGAGCCGACCGACCCGGACACTCGCGGGTTCGATCCCGACCCGGGGATGGAACGACGACTCGGCGCGTTCATGGCCGACCTCGTCGGCGATCGCTTCGGCGCGCCCTCCACCACGACCTGCCTCTACACGCTCACCACCGATCGCGACTTCGTCGTCGATCGCCTACCCGATCATCCGAACGTGGTCGTCGGCCTCGGTGCGGCGCACGGATTCAAGTTCGCCGCGTGGTTCGGGCGCGAGCTCGCCGCCCTGGCACGTGGCGGGCCACAGCGGGACGAGCTCCGGCCGTTCGCCGTCGACCGGCCCGGTATCGACGCACCGTTCGATCGCCAGGCCTGGCTGGTCTGACGCACGTCCGCGTCGAGCCATCACTCGGCGAGGACGTCGACCACCGCCCCGACCAGCCGCTCGATCATCAGGTCCAGCTCCTCGTCGGTGACCGAGAGCGGGGGGCCGAGCAGGATCGCGTCGCCGACCCGGCCGTCGACGGCCGACGTGCACGGGTACACGGTCAGCCCGCGCTCGAACGCCGCTGCGGTGATGCGCTCCGCGACGCGTTCGCTGCGATCGAACGGGGCTGTCGTCGTCCGATCGGCGACGAACTCGACCGCTCGCAGCAGACCGAGCCCGCGCACGTCGCCGACGTGCGCGTGGTCGCCCAGGTCGTCGGTCAGTGCCGCCTGGGCCCGCCGACCGAGCTGTTCGGCCCGACCGACGAGACCGTCGCGTTCGATCACGTCGACGACGGCAGCTGCGACGCGGGCCCCGATCGGGTGGTGCGACCACGTGAACCCGTGGACGAACGTGCCGTGCTCGGTCACGGTGTCCGCGATGTCGCCGCGCGCCATCATCAGTCCCAGCGGCCAGTAGCCACTCGACGCGCCCTTGCCGGCGGTCACGATGTCGGGCCGGACACCCCAGTGGTCGACCGCGAACCACCGACCGGTCCGACCGAAGCCGGTCATCACCTCGTCGGCGATCAGCAACACGCCGTGACGCCGGCAGACCTCTGCCATGGCGGGCCAGTACCCGTCCGGCGGGAGCGCCGCGGCGAGGGTCGCACCTGCGACCGGCTCCGCGACGAAGGCCGCGACGCGCTCCGGCCCGAGCTCGACGATGCGGCGATCGAGCTCGTTGGCGTGATCGGCGGCCGATCGAGCGTCGCGATACCGGTTCGCGGCCGGCACGCGGCTGGTGTGCCCGAGCCAGGGCTCGTAGCCGGCACGCAGGGCGGCGCGGTCGGACGCGTCGAGCGCGCCCCGGCTGTTGCCGTGGTACGCGCCGGATCGCGCGATCACGACGTGTCGGTCGAGGTCGCCGCGTGCCACGTGGTAACTGCGGGCGAGCTTGAACGCACTCTCGTTCGCCTCGCTGCCACCGCTGACGGGGAAGATCCGCACGTCGTCGACCGGCACCAGTGGCCCGAGCCGCTCGGCCAGATCGTGCAACGACGCGGACTCGAACTGGGTCGCGTGGACGTAGTCGAGCGTGGCGACCTGGTCGGACACCGCAGCGACGAGCTCGGCCCGCCCGTGCCCGATCGAGCACGCGATCGCTCCCCCGGCGCCGTCGAGCCAACTCCGGCCGTCGGCCGCCGTGATCGTGCAGCCGTCGGCATGCACGGCCACGGGTCGATCGGGAGCACGATGGAAGACGTGGTCACGCACGCGCACAGCATGGCACCGGCGCGCCGGTCGACCGGCGGCAGGCCGAACGTTCCCGCCCGCCCCGGTTCGCCGACGGGCCCGACGGTGCGCTGACCAGCGGGTTCACGCTCCGTTCACGGCGATGTTCGAAGCTCTCGACGACGGTGACACGACACACGGGAACCTGGTCGTGACCAGACGGGTGCCCGATCCCGGCGGAGGGATCGGGCACCCGCATGCCGGGGCACGCGGCGCGCGTCGCTACGGTCGGCGTCGATGACCGGGTGCGCGACGACCGTGGACGATTCGTGCCCGGGAGCGTGAGCACGCCCCCGCGCAACGTCGGGGTCGCGCAGCTCGTCACGCTCACCGCCGCCAAGACGGTCTCGAACTTCGGCGTGCGGTGGGTCCCGTTCTTCCTGCCGACGCTCGCGACGGCGTTCGCAGCCACCACCGGACAGATGACCGCGGTGCTCGGCGTCGCCGAGATGGCCGGGCTGTCGACACTGTTGATCGCCAGGCATCTCGACGCCGGTCGGGAGCGCCAGGCGATCGCCGGCGCGATGGTCTTCGTCGCGGTCGGCTCCGCGACCGCGACGATCGGCTCGTTCGCCGGGTTCTCGGTGGCGTACTTCCTCATCGTGCTCGGCGCGACGCTGTGCACCATCGGCGGGCACACGTTCCTCAGCCGCCGGGTCCGCTACGCACGCCGAGCCCGTGCCATCGGCACCTTCGAACTGTCGTGGGCCCTCGCGCTCCTCGTCGGAGCGCCCGGCGCCGCCCTCCTGATCCGCTCGGTCGGTTGGCGCGGCCCGTTCGTCGTCGCGGCGATCCTGGCCGTCGCGGCCCTGGTCGCGCTCGTCGTCCAGCCCGACCGCTCGACGGTGCTCGCGGACGCGACCAACTCCGACCCGCCACGCCGCCTCACCACCGAGGCCTGGCTCGCCGTCGGAGCGTCGTCGGCGATCGCCGTCACCGGCCTCACCACCATCGCCGTCGCCGGCACGTGGCTCGACGACGCACTCGGCGTCTCGACCGGCGGGGTCGGCGCCGTGGCGATCGCGTTCGGGCTGGCCGAACTGACGGCGTCGTCGACGTCGGCGGCCATGGCCGACCGCATCGGACCCGCCAGGGCGACGCGCATCGCGATTCTCGTCGCCGTCGCCGGGCTGCTCGTCATGATGCAGGCCGGCACGTCGCTCGCGATCGGTGCGATCGGGTTGCTGTGCTTCTTCGTCGGGTTCGAGTTCTCGATCGTCACCTCGTTCTCGATCGTCAGCGAGTCGCTGCCGGCGGCACGCGGGCGCGTGCTCGCCACCAACACGGCCGTCGCGACCGTGCTGCGCGGTGCCGGCGTCGCCATCAGCGGCACGCTGTACGAACGCTTCGGCGTCAGCGGACCGGCGACGGTGTCGATCACGACCGCGACCGTGGCGGTCGTCGCCCTGACCGTGCTGCGGCGCCGCCGCTGACCCTCAGGCGGCGCCGATGGTCGTGCGGTGCAGCAGCCGGGCGTGACCGTCGTAGCCACCGGTGGCGCGGTGCAGCACCGAGCGGTTGTCCCACATCACGAGCATGTCGGGCTCCCACCGGTGCCGGTAGACGAACTCGTCACGCGTCTGCCAATGGTAGAGCTCGACCAGCAGGTCGCGGGCGTCGTCGTCCGCCATGCCGTCGATGCCGATGATGTAGCCGACGCACCCGAACAGGCCGAGCCGGCCGGTCTCGGGGTGCTCGCGCACGATCGGGTGCAGCTGGGTCGCCATCGCCGAGTCGTCGGGCCGGATGTCCATGCTGCGATCGGTCGCCCGGTCGGCCTCGCCGTACATGCCGCTCGGGGCGTACCCGCCGCGCGCCGAGTGGATCGCCATGCGACCCGCGACCCGGTCGCGCAACGACGACGGCATCGCGTCGAGAGCGGCGTGCTGGTCGGCGAACAGGGTGTCTCCACCGGTCGGCGGGATCGTGATGCCGTACAGGCACGTACCGGCGGGCGGGCGCTCCTGGAAGCTCCAGTCGCTGTGCCAGTTCTCGGCGAAGAGCGGCGCCGTCTCGTCGGCATCGCGACGGATGGCGATGACGTGCTCGCGACCGGGGATCGGGGCCACGTACGGGTCATCGCCGAACGGACCGAAGGCGAGGGTGAAACGTTCGAGGTCGTCATCGGTCAGCAGCTGGCCGGGGAAGGCGAGCACGTGGTGCTCGAGCCACGCGGCACGGAGCACCGCGACGGTCGCCGGGGACAGCTCATCACGCAGATCGACACCGGTCACCGTGGCGCCGCACACCTGTCCCGACGGCTCGACCGTGATCTGCCCGGGCGTGTCGATGGTCCCCATCGATCTCGACGGTAGCGGTCGGGCTACCGTCGCTGCGCATGGGGACGATCGACGACCGGCTCGACGCGCTCGGCATCGAGTTGCCGCCGCCGCTCGCCCCACCGCCCGGTGTGGTCCTGCCGTTCGCGATGGTGCGCGTCGTCGGCGATCGGGCGATCGTGTCGGGGCACGGCCCGCAGGCACTCGACGGCTCGATCGGTGGCGCACTCGGTCGCGTCCCCGACGAGGTCTCCGTCGAGCAGGCCTACGAGTCGGCCAGGCTGACCGGGCTGTCGATCCTCGGCGACCTGCAGCGAACGCTCGGCGACCTCGATCGCATCACCGCCTGGGGCCGGGTGTTCGGCATGGTCTGGTCGGCTCCCGACTTCCATGCGCAGCCGTCGGTCATCAACGGGTTCAGCGACCTGATCCTCGACGTGTTCGGTCACGAGGTGGGTGCCCACGCACGGAGCGCGGTCGGTCTGGCGAGCTTGCCGTTCCGGATCCCGGTCGAGATCGAGTGCGAGGTCGCACTGCGGCGGTGATCCGGGTCGTCTGGGAATCGTCAGGACGGTCTCTGGAACCTCAAGTCGCGTCGGACTCCCTCCGATGCACCACCCATGGACGACCAGACGCGTCGAAGCGGCCAGGTGCTGCTGGCGCAGCGCGTCGCCGTTCGCCACCTGGCGGCCCTCGTCGCGCGCGCGGTCGTCAGCGTCGCCGTGGCCTACACCATCACGCGGTGTGGCGCGACCCTCCTGTTCCGCAACGGATCGCTCGATGCACTGCAACTGGTCGTGGAGATCGGCGTGACGATCGCGCTCGCGTCGATCGGGCTCGCAGTCACGTCGGCGATCCCGATCCGTCGCGATCTCGTCCACATCCGTGACGTCGTCGTCGCGAACGAGACCGAGCTGCGGGAACAGAACCAGGTGCAGACGTTCCAGCGGCGCGTCCAGCGCGCGTTCGACATGGCGGAGACCGAGTCGGAGCTGTACGAGGTCGCCGGGCTCGCACTGAAGGACGCCGGGCCAGGGGCGGCGGAGATCCTCGTCGCCGACGCCAGCAACGCACACGTCCGACGCGTGGTCGTCGCGAGCGGTCGGTCGACGCCCGGTTGCGCGGTCGTCACGCCACAGAGCTGCCCTGCCGTCCGGGTCGGCCAGACACTCCGCTTCGGCGACCCGAACGGTCTCGATGCGTGCCCGCGGCTCCGCGAGCGAGGGCTCGCCGACGACTCGGTCGCGACGTG
The DNA here is from genome assembly GCA_030425785.1 of Acidimicrobiia bacterium. Classification (GTDB taxonomy): domain Bacteria; phylum Actinomycetota; class Acidimicrobiia; order Acidimicrobiales; family Ilumatobacteraceae; genus Ilumatobacter. Next base: position 5,680 of record JAUHYJ010000007.1, read on the forward strand.
CGTACCGATCAACATCTTGGGGACGCCGTCGGCCGTCCTCCACGCGGTCTGCGCCGCCCACGAGCTCGACGACGCCCCAGCGATGTCGTCGGGGGTACGCGCGCTCGAGGGCGTGGGCAACCGATTCGGCCAACGGCTCGGGATGATGCGCGCGATCTCACAGTCGAAGCTGCAGGCCGAGACCGATCCGCTCACCGGGCTGCTGAACCGACGCGCGATGGAGAACCAGATCCGGGAGCTGCGGCTGGACGAGATCCCGTTCGCACTCGCGATGGTCGATCTCGATCACTTCAAGGACCTCAACGACACCTATGGTCACGACACCGGCGACCGGGCGCTGCGGTTGTGGTCGCGGATCGCGAAGCAGGCCATGCGCGACTCGGACCTCGTTGCCCGCTACGGCGGCGAGGAGTTCGTGGTCGTGATGGCCGGGGCCGACGTCGAGACCGCCGCGCCGGCGATGCACCGGTTGCGCCAGATGCTCCACGACACCCTCGACAACGCGGAACTCCCGAGCTTCACGTTCAGTGTCGGCCTCGTCGACTCGACGTGGAGCAGCGACCTCACCGTCCTGCTGGCGTCGGCCGACCGTGCCCTCATGCAGGCCAAGACCCAGGGCCGCGATCGGCTCGTCATCGACGACCCGAGCGATGCGACCGACGCACCATCACATCACGCCCCCGTGCATCCGCCCGCGAGTCGGGCGACGTCGTCAGCCGTGTGACAGGCCCGGGGCGCACAGCCCCTCGAGCTCGCGCACGATGATCCGGTCGCGGTTCTCGTAGGTGACCTCGTTGTTCGGGTCGGGACGCAGGTTGAAGACCCGGAACTCCATCTCGGTCGTGTCGACCGACAGGATGCGCCCGATCAGCGGCTCGCCCAGGCCGAGAATGACCTTGATCGTCTCGAGCGCCTGGATCGACCCGATGATGCCGGGCAGCACCCCGAGGACGCCGGCCTCGGCGCACGACGGCGCCAGTTCGGCCGGGGGCGGCTCGGGCACCATGTCGCGATACGTCGGGCCCTCGGTCGGGTGGAAGACCGAGACCATGCCCTCGAACCGGAAGATCGAGCCGTGCACGACCGGGATGCCGAGCTTGACGCTGGCGTCGTTGAGCAGGTAGCGGCTCGGGAAGTTGTCGGCGCCGTCGACGATGACGTCGTAGCCCGAGATGATGTCGATGATGTTCGACGCGTCGAGGCGCGTGTCGTAGGTGACCACGTTGACGTCGGGGTTGAGCATCGTGAGCGTCTGCTTGGCGGAGTCGACCTTGCGGTGGCCGATCCGGTCGACGTTGTGGAGGATCTGGCGCTGCAGGTTCGACGCGTCGACGTCGTCCATGTCGACGATGCCGATCGTGCCGACGCCGGCCGCCGCCAGGTAGAGCGCCGCTGGCGAGCCGAGCCCGCCGGCGCCGAGCATCAGCACCTTGGCGTCGAGCAGCCGCTTCTGGCCCTCGATGCCGACCTCGGGCAGCAGCAAGTGGCGCTTGTATCGCTGCATCTGCTCGGCGTCGAGCGACGCCGGCTGCTTCCAGTCGCGGCCCTCGTCCTTCCAGCGCCCGAAGCCGCCGTCCATCGACTCGACCGTCGCGTAGCCGAGCTCCTGCATCGTCTTGGCGGCGAAGGCCGAGCGGACGCCGCCTGCGCAGTACACGACGACCGGGGTCGACTTGTCGCTGATGCGGTTCTCGATCTGGGCCTCGAGGTGGCCGCGGGGGATGTGGATCGCGCCGGGGATCGCACCCTCCTGGTACTCGTCGGGCTCGCGGACGTCGAGCACGGTGTACCCCTCGGCGATGTGCTCGGCGGCGGTGTCGGTCGAGATCTCGGTGATCTCGGACTTCGCGGCCGACAGCAGGTCACGGAACGTTGCCATAGACGTCAAAACCTACCAACCCGGTCGGGTATTCCCGCATGTGTCGGACGTCCTGTCCGATTCCTGCTCGCACCGGTCCGCGTGACGTCGGTACCGTCGCCACGGCATGTCGACCGTCGCACTCCCCGAGGCACCCGCCGATCAGCAGTTCACCAGTGCCGACTGGTCGCTGTTCGCTGCGATCTCGCTGATCTGGGGCGCGTCGTTCCTGCTCATCGACATCGGACTCGACGCACTGCACCCCGGTGCGATCACCCTCGCTCGGATCGTGCTCGGGACGGCGACCCTCGCGGTGCTTCCCCGGAGTCGGCTCCGGCTCGAACCGGGCGACCGCGGGCTCATGCTCGTCGTGTCGATCGTGTGGGTGGGCATCCCGTTCACGCTGTTCCCGCTCGCCGAGCAGCACATCAACTCCGCGACCACCGGGCTCGTCCAGGGTGCGGCACCGATCTTCGCGATCCTGATCGCCACGATCGCGTACGGGCACCGGTCGACCCCGGCACTGCTGATCGGCCTGGTGCTCGGCATCGTCGGCATCACCCTCATGAGCCTGCCGTCGATCCGGGACGGTGCGAGCGAGGCGCTCGGCGTCGGCCTCGTGGTGCTGGCGGCGTTCTGCTACGGGCTCGCCCAGAACATGTCGCGGCCCCTCCTGCAGCGCTACGGATCGCGGCCGGTGATGCGTCGGATGCTCGAGCTGGCCGTGATCTGGACGGCGCCGTTCGGCCTGTTCGGCGTCAGCCGTTCGGAGTTCGAGGTGGGTCCGGTCGTCGCGGTCGTCGTGCTCGGCGTCGTCGGGACCGGTGTGGCGTACCTCGTGATGGGTGCGCTCGTCCGCAGCGTCGGCGCCCCGCGGGCGTCGTTCATCACCTACGTGATCCCGGTCGTGTCGGTGGCGCTCGGCGTCGCGTTCCGCGACGACGAGGTCGCCGTGCTCGCGATCGTGGGCATCGCCTTCGTCCTGGCGGGCGCCACGTTCGCCGGACGCTCCCGTACCTGACCGTCCCGTACCCGACCGCGCGGTCAGGCGAGCAATGCCGGGAGGATGTCGGCGATCTGGCCGATCAGGAGATGGTCGGCGACGCGGTCCATCTCGGTGTTCTGACCGTTCACGATGATCACCTGGGCACCGTTGCGCTTCGCGATCGGGACGCAGTTGGCGACCGGGTAGACGCTGAGCGTCGAGCCGATCGCGAGCATGACGTCGCACTCCTCGGCGACGCGCATCGCCCGGTCGATCACCTCGGGCACGAGCGACTGACCGAAGCTGATCGTGTCGCTCTTGACGATGCCGCCGCAGACGAGGCACGGCGGGTCGGCCTCGCCGCCGCGCACGCGGTCGAGCGCCTCACGCATCGGGCGCCGGTCGTCGCACTCCCAGCACCGGGTGTAGCGGACGGTCCCGTGCACCTCGATCACGTTGTCGGGCTCGTGCCCGGCGAGCTGGTGCAGCCCGTCGACGTTCTGCGTGATCAGCGCGTGGAGCCGACCCCGACGTTCGAGCTCGAAGACGCATTCGTGCCCGAGGTTCGGCTCGGCGGTCCACACCGGCGTGTCGAGCCGGTTGAGCCACGCCCGCCGGCGGATGTCGGGATCGGCGAGGTAGTGCTGGATCGTCGCCTGCTTCTCGGCCTCGGGGTTGCGCGTCCAGACGCCTTTCGGGCCACGGAAGTCCGGGATGCCCGAGTCGGTCGAGATGCCGGCTCCGGTCAGGACGACCACCCGCTCGGCGGCGGCGAGGGTCTCGGCGGCAGCGACGGTCCCGGGCGGCAACGACATGGGACAAGTCTGGCGGCGATCGGGAGGCGACCCCACCTCGCGGTTTCCGGCGTGCGGTTTCCGGCTCGGCCGCCCGACCGTCTTCCCGGCAGCACCGGCTTCCCTCACGTCGTTCCGTCAGAACGGAGTCCACGTTGGAAGCCACGCCGCACACCCGCGACCCGCGCCCGATCCCGCCACCACCCGGCTGGACCGCCCGCCGGTCCCCCGTCCCCCCATCGACCACACCATCGACCACACCATCGACCGCACCCCCGACCGCACCCCCGACCGCTGCGCCCGCCGCGCCGCACCCGGCCCGACCGGTCCCGCCGGCCGCCGAGTCGTCGCTCGATCCGGTCGCGACGATCGTGCCGTGGGACGACCCGCTCGTCGACGAGCGCGGCCACGACCCGCGCAGCGCCTACGTCGAGCGGTACTGGTTGGGTGTGATCGGTCCGACGGCGACGCTGATCATGCGCCGCTTCGCGGACGAGTTCGACCGCGAGCCCGAGGGGTTCGTGATCGACCTGGCGCACACCGCGACGACGATGGGCCTGTCGTTCACGCGCGGCGAGCACTCACCGTTCGGCAAGGCGCTCCATCGCTGCGTCATGTTCGGCCTCGCCCAACCGACCGCCGACGGTTACCAGGTCCGACGGATGTTCCCCAACGTCGCGCAGCGACACCTGTCCCGGTTGCCCGACGACGTGCAGCAGGCGCACTACGACTGGGCTCGGCGAACGATCCGGCTCGACCGCCGCGACCTGGAACAGCGCCTGGTCGAGCTCGGGGTCGACCCGCGTGCCGCCGCGAGAGCGAGCGAAGCCGCTGCCCTGGCGTCGTAGACCGCGCCCCGACGGCCGGGGTGCGTCGGGATCAGGACGGTTCGAAGGTGCAGGCGAAGTCGATGAGGATCCGGGTGCCGAAGCCGGTCGCGCCCTTCGACAGCCAGCCGTTGTCGGCCTCCGCGTTCATCGGGCCGGCGATGTCGAGGTGCGCCCACGGCACGTCGCCGACGAACTCGGACAAGAAGATCGACGCCGTGGTGGCGCCGGCGTACGGACCGCCGACGTTCTTCATGTCGGCGACGACCGAGTCGAGCTTCGACCGGTACTTGTCGCGGGCGAGCGGGAGCTGCCAGAGCGACTCGTCGGTCGCCGCCGACGACGACATCAGCGCGTCGACCACCGACTGATTTGAGCCGATCACGGCCGCGTAGTCCTGCCCGAGTGCTGCCATCGCGGCACCGGTGAGCGTGGCGATGTCGACGATCGCATCGGGCTCGGTCTCGGCGGCGAGCGACAACCCGTCGGCGAGGATGAGCCGACCTTCGGCATCGGTGTTGTGGATCTCGACCGTCTTGCCGTTGCGGATGTGGAGCACGTCGCCGAGCTTCATGGCGGAACCCGACGGCATGTTGTCGGTGCACATCAGCCAGGCGGTGACCTGGTTGCGGCAGCCGAGGTCGCGCAGCGCCGTCATCGTCGAGAGCACGGCGGCGGCGCCCGACATGTCCATCTTCATGATGGCGTGCATCGGGTTGGACGGCTTGATGCTGATGCCACCCGAGTCGTACATGACGCCCTTGCCGACAAGCGCGACCTTGGCCCGCGGCCGGCGCGGGCGGTAGGTCAGCTTGACCATGCGCGGCGGCTCGGTCGAGCCGGCGTTGACGCCGAGGAGGCCCCCGCAGCCGAGCACCTGCAGCTCGTCCTTGCCGAACACCTCGGCCTCGAGCCCGTACTCGTCGGCGAGCTCGACGGCGAGGGCGGCGATGTCGCGAGCGGTGAGGTGGCTCGGCGGCGTGTTCGCGAGTTCGCGGGCGAGGCGGGCGGCGCGAGCAGTCGTGCGACCGCGCTCGACGCCGTCGGTGGCGGCGTCGGCGTCCTTGCCCGTTGCCACGATCACGGCGTCGGTGAGCGCGCTGCCCGACGACGCATCGTTCTTGAGCCCGACGTAGCGGTAGCTCGCGAGCAGCAGACCCTCGGTCACGGCCTGGGCGGCGTCGGCGGCCGACACCCCGTCGGCGGCAGCCGACAGCAGCGTCGTCGCGATCGTCTCGCGCTTTCCGGCGGCGCGGGCCAGACCGGCGGCGGCGGTGCGCAGCTGGGCGAGGTCGAGCCCGTCGCCGGCACCGATCGCCACCATGGTCGTGCCGTCGCCGGGCACCGTCAGCGTCGTGCCGACCGCGCCCGTGAAGCCGTTCGCCTCGAGCGCGGCGCGTGTCAGACCGAGCTGGCGCGGGACGGCACCCGACGAGCGCACGGGCACGCCGACGACCTCGGCGGTATCGGGAACGGAACGGGCGACCGACACCTCGGCCGGTCGTGGCAGGGTCGGCAACGTCGACGTCATGCGCGCCATGATGCCCGATCGACGCCACACCGACACACCTGCACGAACCGCTCGATGCCCGGTCGGTCGCCATCCGGTCCCCGTTCGAGGGCGACGCGTCCGCGCGACCACGCACGAAACGGGCTCTTGACAAGCCCGCAACACCGGACTGCTAGTGTCGCCACAACGTGTCGTGCCAGCCTCTCTGCGTTGGCCGCGGCGTGAACACCATCGGGCGTGCATTTGTCGCGTGCCTGACCAAGACACCTTCTCAGGAGGAACCATGACCCGACGGGGTACGACCAACCGCTGGCGGCGCGCTGCCGGCGCCGTAGCAGCACTCGCACTGATCGCCGGCGCCTGCGGTGGCGACGACGATGACGATGTCGCGACCGACGAGCCGGCCGAGGCTGACGAACCCGCCGACGCGGACGAGCCCGCTGACGCGGACGAGCCGAGCGACGAGCCCGCCGACGCGGAGGAGCCGAGCGACGAAGAGCCGGTCGACACCACGCAGGGTGGGAGCATCCTCGACACGGTGATCGATCGCGGCACGCTGAACTGCGGTGTCTCCGGTGCCGCGGTCGCCTTCTCGGTCACCGAAGCCGACGGCTCGGTCACCGGCATCGACGCCGACTACTGCCGCGCTGTCGCCGCCGCCGTGCTCGGCGACGCCACCGCCGTCACGTTCACGGCCCTCACCGCCGCCGAGCGCTTCACCGCCGTCCAGACCGGTGACGTCGACGTGCTGATGCGCAACTCGACGTGGACCCAGAGCCGTGACACCGACGTCGGCATGGACTTCGGCCCGACGACCTACTACGACGGCCAGCAGCTGATGGCCCGCGAGGCCGACGGCTTCAGCCCGTCGTCCGAGGTCGCCGAGATCGACGGCGCCGTGGTCTGCACGAACGCAGGCACCACGACCGAGACGAACATCACCGAGCTCGCCGGCCAGCTGGGCATCGCGATCACCCTGCAGACCTTCGAGGACTACGACCAGGTGGTCGACGCGTTCCTCGCCGGCACCTGCGACGTGATCACGACCGACGGCTCCGGCCTCGTCGGCCGCAAGGCCGTGCAGCAGCCCGAGGGCGAGAACTGGGTGATCTTCCCGGCGACGCCGATCTCGAAGGAGCCGCTCGGCCCGGTGTACGCGCAGAACGACTCGCAGTGGGCCGACGTGGTCAACTGGACCGTCTACGCGACGTTCATCGCCGACGAGCTCGGCATCACCTCCGCCGACGTCGACGCCGCCCTGGCGGGCGACTTCGGCCCCGAGGCCCAGCGCCTCATGGGTGGCGAGGGCGAGCTGCAGACCGTCATGGGTCTGTCGGCCGACGCCTTCTACAACGTGATCAGCCAGGTCGGCAACTACCAGGAGATCTGGGACGCCAACCTGACCCCGGTCGGCCTCGACCGCGAGGGCTCGGCGAACGCGCAGTGGACCGACGGCGGTCTCATCTACGCACCGCCCGCCCGCTGATCCCGCCTCAGCGCTTGCGCTGAACACAGCAACGTGATTCGGGGCGGTCGACGCAGGTCGACCGCCCCGAGTCGTTTCACCACACCGTTTCACCGCGACATCGCCGTCGATCGCTCTGATCGACATGTTCCTGGGGGTTCCATCGAGTGTCTGAGACCGCCGTGCCGGCCGCATCGGCGCACCACGAACGGCCACCGTTCTGGCGCAACACGAACGTGCTCAAGTGGGGGGTGCAGATCCTCACGCTGGCGGCCGTGGTCGCCGCGTTCTGGTTCCTCGTCAGCCAGGCCAAGACGAACCTCGACGACAAGGGCATCCCGGTCGGCTACGACTGGTTGAACGACCCCGCCAACATCCAGCTCGGCGAGGGCATCGACACGGTGCCCGACACGATGGGCCGGGCGCTGTGGTCCGGCATGGTCAACACCTTGCGCGTGGCCGTGCTCGGCATCATCGCCTCGACGATCCTCGGCATCGTCCTCGGCATCGCGCGGCTGTCGAACAACTGGCTCGCCCAGAAGATCGCCTCGGTGTACGTCGAGACGATCCGCAACATTCCCGTCCTCGTCCAGATCCTGCTCTGGGGCGTGATCGTCGCCTCGCTGCCCGAGCTCACCGCCGACCCCGGCGAGAAGCGCTGGTTCTTCGCCAGCCAGAAGGGCATCTCGCTGCCACGGGTCTTCTACGCCGATGGCTTCTACCAGTTCGTCGCCCTGCTGCTCGTGCTCGCCATCCCGATCTGGTTCGTGCGCCGGTACCTCAAGCGCAAGCAAGAGCTCGAGGGCGGCGAGCAGCACGTCGGGTCGGTCACGTTCGGGTTGTTCGTGCTGGCGGCGATCATCGCCTGGTTCGCCAACCCGATCATGGCGTGGCCGCGGGGCGTGTTCCACGCCATCGAAGACGCCTGGGCCGAGATCCCGCAGAGCGTCATGCAGCTGATCCTGACCGTCATCGCCGTCGCCGGGGCGGCATGGTGGATCAAGCGGTTCCTCGACAGCCGCCGCACGCCCGCCGGCCTCGCCAAGCTGATCGACGACGACTACTTCCGGATGATCTTCGCGGTGGTCGGCGCACTCGCATTCGTGTTCGTCGTCTGGGTGCTGTGGCCCGGGCTGTCGAGCTGGATCATCAACTCCGGCAGCGACTTCTGGGGCTGGCTCGGCGACAAGTTCGGCGGCGACCGTGGCTCACGCCCGCTCGACGGGATGCGGCCGACGGTCACCGAGGGCGGCCGCTTCGTCAACTACGCGCCCACCGGCTGGACGCTGACGCCGGCGTTCGCCGCACTGTTCTTCGGTCTCACGTTCTACACGGCGAGCTTCATCGCCGAGATCGTGCGCGGCGGCATCATGGCCGTCCCGCAGGGCCAGAACGAGGCCGCAGCGGCACTCGGTCTGAGCCGGGGCCAGGCACTCCGCAAGGTCGTGCTCCCCCAGGCGTTCCGGATCGTGATGCCGCCGCTCGGCAACCAGTACCTGAACATCACGAAGAACTCCTCGCTCGGCATCGCCGTGGCGTTCTCCGAGGTCGTCCAGGTCGGCCAGACGCTCTACAACAAGAACAACCAGACGCTGGCCATGTACAGCATCTTCATGGTCTTCTTCCTGGTCTGTTCGCTCACGATCTCGGGCGTCGTGAACTACATCAACAACAAGCTGAAGATCGTCGAGCGCTGATCATGACGACGACGCACCACCTGCACGCATCGCAACTCGGAGAGGGGGTCTGACATGGGCGCAACGATGGACGGGCCGATCCACGTCCCACAAGACGGCGACGCCGAGGCCCTCGACTACACCAAGGCCGCCCCACCCGAGGAGCCGGTGACCCCACCGGGGCGATGGGTCAAGGAGAACCTCTTTTCGTCCACGTCGAACACGATCCAGACGGTGATCTTCGGCGGGTTGTTGCTCGTCCTGCTGAGGTTCGTGCTGAACCTGGTGTTCAGCGAGGAGAACAACTGGGCGGCCGTCGCCACCAACGTCCGGCTCCTGATGAGCTACAACTACCCGGCCGAGCAGTACGTCCGGATCTGGTTCACGGTCGGCGCTCTTGCCGCCGCTGCCGGTCTGTCGATGGCCGCCTGGCAGCTCCACCCCCGCATCAGCGTGCGGCGCATCGGCGTGAACCTGCTCGGGACCGGCGGCGTGCTGATCGTCATGGGCATCCTGACGCCGGGCGCGACACCGAGCTCGATCCGGATCGGCATGCTCGTCATCGGCGCGGCGCTGCTCGTGATCGGAGCGGGGCTCCTGTTCGGTACCGAGGATCCGCACCTCAAGCACGTCTCGTTCACCGCCGTGCTGCTCACGATCAGCGGGCTGATCATCGCGTTCCTGTGGCTGTTCCCGCTCGGCAAGTACCTGTTCATCGACGGCGAGGCGATCCAGGAGGACGGCACGGTCAGCGCCACCACGAAAGGGCCGTGGACCGTCACCATCCTGATCCTGCTGGCATCGCTGTTCGTCGGCCGCGCGATCGGCAAGGCCATCGGTGGCACCCGTCCGCTGCGCCTGGCGATGGGTGTGTGGTGGGTGATCGGCCCGGCGTTCCTCATCTTCCTCGTGCTGCGCGACCCCGAGTTCGACTGGGACTACGTGCTCAAGGTCGACCTGCCGCTCGCCCTCGCGTTCGGGCTCGGCGGCGGTGCGCTGCTGTACGCGCTGACGAAGCCGACCTTCGCCGACCAGGCCCGCGCCGTCGGCGCCGTGCTGATGGGCTTCGCGATCTTCAACTGGGTCGCAGCCTTCTTCGGTTGGTACGCGATGCTGCAGAAGGTCCGGTTCTCGTTCCTCGCGCTGGCGCTGTTCGCCCTGGCGGCGCCCACCTTCGCCGGCGAGAAGTCGGCCCGACTGCGGTTCGCCGGCATGTGGCTCGGCCTGGTCGCCGTCGGCCACTGGTTGATCACCGGCATTAACACTCCGTCGACGCTCGACATCACGGCGCCGCCCTTCCTCGGCGGCTTCGTGCTGACGGTGTCGATCGCCTACTACGTGATGCTCGCGTCGTTCCCGCTCGGCATCCTGCTCGCGCTCGCTCGCACGTCACGAATGCCGATCTTCCGGGTGCTGTCGACGATCTACATCGAGTTCGTACGCGGCATCCCGCTCATCACCGTGCTGTTCTTCTTCTCGATCATGCTCAACCTGTTCCTGCCGAACGGGATGGCGGTCTCCGAGCTGGCTGCGGTGTTCACCGGCTACACCGTGTTCTCGGCGGCCTACATGGCCGAGAACATCCGCGGCGGTCTGCAGAGCGTCCGCAAGGGGCAGTACGAGGCGTCCGACGCCCTCGGCCTCACCGGTGTCCAACGCACGGGACTGATCGTGCTGCCCCAGGCGCTTCGCGTCTCGATCCCGAACCTCGTCGGCCAGGCGATCGCGACGTTCAAGGAGACGTCGCTGATCGCGATCGTCGGCGGCTTCGACCTGCTGCGCATCGCCGACAAGACGATCCCGGCCCAGACCGCGTTCATCGGCCAGAAGCGGGTCGGCCTGCTGTTCATCTGCGTGGTGTACTGGGCGTTCTCGTACTCGATGTCGCGGGCGTCGCGGAATCTCGAGGTCAAGCTCGGCGTCGGACAGGCCCGCTGACATGTCGCCCGTCGTCCACCCCACCGTTCTTCGCTCCACGACCCGGATCGCTCCCAGCACCCAGGAGGCATCGTCATGACGACGACCAACTCGATGACCGACGTCCACAACGGGCTCACCGACGAGCTCCGCGCCCGCAACGACATCATCGAATGTCGCGGCGTCGACAAGTGGTTCGGCGACTTCCAGGCGCTGCGCGGCGTCGACCTGCTCGTCAAGGACCGCGAGGTGATGGTCGTGCTCGGCCCGTCGGGCTCGGGCAAGTCGACCCTCATCCGCTGCATCAACCGGCTCGAGGTGCACCAGGGCGGCGACATCATCGTCGACGGCGTCGAGCTGACGAACGACCTGCGGAACATCGACAAGATCCGCTCCGAGGTCGGCATGGTGTTCCAGCAGTTCAACCTGTTCCCGCACCTCACCGTGCTCGACAACATCACGCTCGCCCCGATCTGGGTCCGCAAGAAGGCCAAGAAGGAGGCCGAGCAGAAGGCCCACGAGCTGCTCGAGCGGGTCGGCATCCCCGAGCAGGCGAACAAGTTCCCGGGCCAGCTGTCGGGTGGTCAGCAGCAGCGTGTGGCGATCGCCCGCTCGCTGGCGATGGAACCGCGCGTGATGCTGTTCGACGAGCCGACCTCCGCGCTCGACCCCGAGATGATCTCCGAGGTGCTCGACGTGATGAAGGACCTCGCGAACGGCGGCATGACGATGATCTGCGTCACCCACGAGATGGGCTTCGCCCGCGAGGTCGCCGACCGGATCGTGTTCATGGAGGACGGCCGGGTCGTCGAGATCGGCACGCCGAACCAGTTCTTCACCGACCCGAAGAGCGACCGCACCAAGCTGTTCCTCAGCCAGATCCTCTGACGCTTCCGCGAGGGCGGTCACCGTTCGCCGCCTCGACGATCGCCGACCTCTCGTGATGTCCGGCGGATGTCTGGCGAGGGGCGCGCTCGATGGTCAGGGAGTGCCTAGGCTCGGCCGGATGCCCCACCGTCGTGTGCTGCGACTTCTCGCTCGGGCGACGACGGCGACGGTCGCCATCGGCGTCTCCGCAGGCGCCGCGGCCGCGCCTCCTCCCATCGATCCGGTGGCCGACCCGGCCCCCATGATCACGCTGTGTCATGCGACGAGCGAGGGCGACTGGACACCGATCACCATCTCGGCGAACGCGGTGCTGAACGGTCACGCCCACCACGCCGACGACATCATCCCGCCGTTCGCCTATGTCGATCGCGGCGAGTCGGTGTCGTTCGGGGGCGCCAACCTCGGGCCGATCCTGGCCGACGGGACGACGGGTCAGCAGATCCTCGATGCCGGCTGCGAAGCACCCGCGACGACGACCACCACGACCGCCGCCACCACCACCACGACCACCACACCGACCAGCAGCACGACCACCACCACGACCACCACACCGATCGCTCCCGCACCCACGGCGCCGACCGCCACCAGTACCACGACCACCACACCGATCGCTCCCGCACCGACGGCGCCGACCACCACCACCACGACGACCACCACCACCACGCGTCCGCCGGCGGTGGGGCTCACGCCGGGGCGCCCGTCGTGTGGCGACGGCGAGGTCGCCTGGAACGGACGGTGCTACGTCGTACCGAACTTCGTGCTGCCCGATGCCCCGCTGGCGCCGATTCCGCCCGAGATCAGCGTTCCGGTGGTCTCGCCGCCGGCACCCGCCCCGGCGGGGACCCTGACGCCGACCGTCGACTGCGTCGACTCGGACGGGTCGACGAACGTCGCCTGGTTCGGCTACCGGCTCACGGCCGAACGCCCCGTCACCGTCCCCCGCGGACCGGACAACGAGTTGACGCCCGCGGGCACGCCGCCGACCCTGTTCGGTCCGGGGCGCCATGCATACGTCGTGCGGGTCACGACGACCGCCACCACGGCGACCTGGACGCTCGCAGGGACGACCGCCGTCGCCGACGCATCCGCACCGAGGTGTGACGATCTCGCCGGACCGACCACCACCGAACCCAACGGCGGCACCGACGGCGGAACACCCACCACCGAACCCAACCGCGGCACCGACGGCGGATGTCCGGCGGGGGCACGCGCCGTCGACGACGACTGCGTCGCGATCGAGCCGGTCGAGCTCGTCCTGGTCGACAACGTGATCGAGTGTTCCGGCGAGTCGATCGCGGTGTTCGGTGCCTACAACCCGAACGATCAGCCGATCGACCGGTCGAACGCGACGTCGTCGTTGGCCCCCACCTACCTCGACGGCACCCAGCCCGAGCTCGTGCTGAGTGCGGTCGCTCGGAGCGACGAGGGCGCTGCCGTGGCGGGACTGTTCGCCGTCCGCTACGTCGGCGTCGTGACCTGGGACGTGTCCCACGACGGTCGACGCGCGAACGCGAGCGCCGGCGCGTCGACGGCGCGCCCCGTCGGCGAGTGCACCGGGGCGCTCGGCCTGGTCGCAGGTGTCGCCGGCGTCGAACCGGGAGCCCTCGCCACGACCGGCGGCGACCGACTCTCGCTCTGGTGGCCGATCGCGCTGCTCGTCGCCGGTGGGGTCTTGGTCGTCGTCGGCCGCGGCCCGGCACGCCCACGCACCTGAGATGCGGAGACGGGGTCAGGGCTCGCCGACCACGGCGACGAAGGTGCGCTCCGTCGTGTCGAACCGCTCGGACGATGCCCTACCCGCCGTCGGGGACGTCGGGCTGCACCACGACCGGCGCCCGACCGACCAGAATCGTCGCGAACCGAATGCCGGCCCGCGCCGTACTGCACCCTGACATCGAGTCACACACCGGCATCCCGACACGAAAGCCCACCATGAGCGACAACACCTCCCAGCCCCTCGACGACGCCGACGGCGGCCCCGGATTCCCACGCTGGCTGAAGTGGGGCCTGCTCGGCGCCCTCGCCGTGCTGGTGGTCGGCTACGGCGTGATCTTCCTGTACGCGAAGGTGCTGAACGACAGCCCCGACGAGCTCGACAGCGACGACCTCGCCGCCGCGTTGGCCGACGAACCGGTAGCCGACGACGACCCGACCGCCACGGCCACGACCGACGCACCGGCCGCGACCGACGCACCGGTCACGTCCAAGCCGGCGACCACCGAGCCGGACACCAACGAGCCGGCGGTCTCCGATCCCGCGACGTCGTCGGCCCCGACCGACGCCG
>JAUHYJ010000473.1 GCA_030425785.1 Acidimicrobiia bacterium
GAGATGGATTTCCAGGTTCGGGCGCGCTTCGAGGAGGGCATTGAGAAAGGGGCCGAGCTTTCTTGGTAGACCGTCGTCGGGATTCTCCTCGTCCCTTTCCAGGAGAACTTCGCTGTGAAGGTCCCAGGCGAGAACGACGGCGTGTCGCTCGGCTTCGAGAAGCGCCTGGCGCACGGCGCGGAAATACGCCCTGCCGCCGACGAGCCATCCGACGCGAACGTCGACGAACCAGCCGACGACTCGGCCGACGAACCAGCCGACGACGAACCGGCGAGCGAGCCCGCGGCCGATGACGAACCAGCCGACGACGAACCGGCCGACGAACCTGCGGCCGACGACGAACCGGCCGATGCCGGGCTCGCCGACGACCAGGCGTCGGGTGAGCCCGCCGAGGACGGGATGGACGGCGAGTACAACCCGGTCGGCACGCTGCGGATCGGGAACCGGATCGCGGTCAACACGCTGAACCCGTTCGACGACCAGACGCCGGCGACGTTCAGCTTCTATGCGTGGACGTACGAGGGCCTCGTCCGTCAGGAGCCGGACGGCAGCTTCGTGCCGTGGCTCGCCGAGGGATGGGAGGTGTCCGACGACGGCATGACGATCACGTTCACGCTCCACGACGGCGTCACGTTCCATGACGGTGCGCCGTTCGACGCCGACGCCGTGAAGGCGAACATCGACTTCGTCAAGACCGGCCCCGCCGACCAGGTCATCCCACCGGTCGCCGGGCAGCTCGCGAACGTCGCCGACGTCGAGGTCGTCGACGACCTGACCGTTGCGTTCAACCTCGTCAACCCGAGCCCGACGCCCGTGATCACCTGGCTCGCACGCAACTCGGGATTCATGGTGAGCCCGAACGCACTGGGGAACGCTGCGGCCGAGCCGATCGGCACCGGACCGTACGTGTTCAACGCGGAGGACTCCAGCGCCGATCTCAGCCAGCTCGTGTTCGACGCCAACCCCGACTACTGGCGGCCCGGCGACGTCGGGCTCGAGCGGGTCGAGATGACCGTCGTCAACGACAACCCGACCCGCCGTCAGGCGTTCGAGGCCGGCCAGTACGACGTCGTCACCGACAACCTCTCCCTCGGACCGCCGTCGGTCGGCCGGGAGATCATCGGGCCGGGGACGATCATCTCGTTCACGGTCGTCGACTGGCAGGGTGACGTGATCCCGGAACTGGCGAACAAGGACGTCCGCTGCGCGATGGTCGCGGCGATGAACCGAGACGGCATCGTCGCCCAGATCGGGCAGTCCCCGGAGTCGGTGCGGAACCAGTACCAGGGTGACCCGAACTCGTACGCCTACATCGATGATCTCGATGTCCCGGCGTTCGACATCGATGCCGCCGTCGCCGACTACGAGGCGGCCGGGGGAGCGGGATTCGAGTTCTCGAACGGCTACCTCCCCAACACCCAGTTCGAGATCGCGTCGGTCGCGTGGGGCGGAGCGCTCAACGAGCTGGGCATCACGATGACGAACGAGCCGCTCGACCCGCCGTCCGGCGGCGAGATGTTCGGTTCCTTCCTGGAAGCCCGCTATCCGATCCAGACGATCCCGATCAACGAGCCGAGCCCGTTGCTCACGCTCGCTCAGCGTGCCCTCCCCACCGGCACGCTCAACCCCAGCGGTGCGGTGCCCGACGGGGTGCAGGAACTCGTCGAGTCGGCGCTCGCCGCGAGTCCGGAGGATGCCGAGGCCGATGTCGAGGAGGCCTGGCGGATCATGCTCGAGGAGTGCATCTGGATCCCGTCCTTCGTCCTCGAGGACGGCTGGGAGGTGTACGACTACGTGACCGGCATCGAACGCGTCGCGGGCATCCCCCTGCACTACTGGCCCCAGGGCGTCCGGATGGACGGCTGACCGATGGCTCGGTGGACGTCTGACGCAAGCCGGGGGACAATCACGTAGTGCTCAAGTACCTCGCCGTCCGGGTCGCAGCGATCATCCCGTTGCTCCTGGCCGTCGCGGTCATCTCGTTCAGCCTGGTGGGTCTGCTCGAGCTGCGCGGGAGCGCGGCCGAGCAGATCCTCCAGGAGGGGGCGGGTGACCCCGAAGCGGTCGCGCTGCTCGAGGCCGAGCTCGGCCTCGACGACCCGCTCCCCATCCGGTTCGTCGACTGGCTGGGGAACGCAATCCAAGGCGACTTCGGCAATTCGTTGCTGTTCCGGGACGCCGCGGTCACGACGCTGATCGGCGAGCGCATCTGGCCGACCCTGTCGATCGTTGCGGTCGGGCTGCTCATCGGATCGGTCCTCGGCATCGCGTTCGGGATCCTGTCCGCACTCCGGCCGGGGGGTGGCCTCGATCGTTCGCTGTCGGTCACGACCGCGGTCATGATCGCCACGCCCGGTTTCGTGCTCGCGATCTTCCTCGTGATCGTCTTCGCGGTGCAGCTCGGTTGGTTCGAGCCCACCGGCTACAGCTGGCCGAGCGAGGACGGATGGGGGGCGTGGTTCAAGAGCATCGTGCTCCCCGGCATCGCGCTCGCCTTCCCGATCGTGGCGGTCGTCCAGCGTCAGCTGCGGTCGTCGATGACGAACGCACTCGCCTCCCGCTACGTCCTGGCCGCACGCGCCCGTGGGCTCCCGCCCGGGCAGATCGTGCGCCGCCACGCGATGCGCAACGCGATGATCCCGACGATCACGGTGATCGGCTTCCAGGCGGCCGGCGCGATCGGGCTGACGGTCGCGATCGAGCGCGTGTTCGCGATTCCGGGCATGGGCTCCCTCCTCGTCCAGGCGGTGTCGCAGCGCGACATCCCGGTCATCCAGGGCAGCCTGATGGTCGCGACGCTGCTCGTCGCGATCGTCAACCTCGGCGTCGACGTGGCGTACGGCTGGCTCAATCCGAAGATCCGGTTGTCGTGAGCGGCCTCGAGACCAGCGAGCCGTCGGCCGAGTTCGACGAGGCGGCGGTCGAAGGTGCGGTCGCTCCCGTCGGTCACGCCCGCGAGCCGATCGTGCGCCGCCTGCTGCGGAATCCGCTCGCCGTCGCGGGACTCGTGTGGATCGTGTTCTTGTTGGTCTGCTTCGTGGCGCCCGGGTTGCTGGCCACGCACGATCCGGTCCGACAGGACGTGACGCTCACCCGGCTCCGCGAGACGCCCAGCGCCGAGCACTGGCTGGGCACCGATGCCTTCGGCCGCGACCTCTACTCGCGCATCATCTGGGGAGGTCGACTCACGGTCAAGGCGATCCTCATCGCGCTCGGGCTCTCGACGCTGATCGGTATCCCGGTCGGCTTGTTCTCCGGCTGGCGGGGCGGGCGCGTCGATCGAGCGATCATGTGGGTCGTCGACGTGCTGTTCTCGCTGCCCCTCATCCTGCTCGCACTCGCCATCGTGGGGGCGCTCGGGACCGGGCTCGTGCCGGCGATGATCGCAGTCGGCATCCTGCTGTCGACACGATTCACCCGGCTGACTCGGGGCGTGACACTGGCCGAACGCGAGGAGCTCTACGTCGACGCAGCGCGCATCAGCGGGCTGTCGACGCCGACGATCCTCCGTCGGTACATCCTGCCGAACCTCTGGCCGGTGCTGATCGTGCAGATCGCGATCATCTCGGGCGTCATCCTGCTCATCGGTGCGGTCCTGAGCTTCATCGGCGTCGGTTCGCCGCCCGACAGCTACGA
>JAUHYJ010000474.1 GCA_030425785.1 Acidimicrobiia bacterium
CCCGGCCGATGCGTTCTTGGCGACGTCGTCCACGACGGAGGTCACGCGAGGGACGATCGACGGCACCTACGTGTCCTCAGGCGGGGGATCGTTGGGTGTGCCGATCGAGCTGCCGATCGGCACGGTCATCGACCGCTTGGTCGTCCACTACCGCGATCGGTCCGGCGCGCAGAACCTCCGGTTCTTGCTGTCGAAGACGGATCTCACCGCTGCCAGCAGCCTGCAGACCGGCGTGGACGTGAGCACCGACGGCATCAGCACCGAGTTCGCGTCGATCGAGCTGACCGACCTCGGCATCGAGATCGAGGAGGGTTTCGGCTACGCACTGTCCGCCAGCAACAGCAGTTGGGCGTCCGTGACGAACGACCTGACGGTCAAGGGCGTCGAGATCGAGTACGTCCTGCCCTGACGGCCGCCGACGCGCGTGTGAGTCGCCGGGCCCCGACCTGCGAAACTCGCCGACATGGCACAGGTCGCATTCCTCGGGCTCGGGGTGATGGGGTATCCGATGGCGGGGCACCTCGCCGCCGCCGGGCACTCGGTCACCGTCTACAACCGCACCGCGGCGAAGGCCCTCGAGTGGGTCTCGCAGCACGGCCACCAGGCCGCACCCACACCGGCCGAAGCCGTCGAGGGCGCCGACTTCGTGATGATGTGCGTGGGCAACGACGACGACGTCCGCCAGGTCGCCCTCGGCGAGCACGGCGCTGTTGCCGCCATGGAGTCCGGCGCGACCCTCGTCGACCACACCACGGCGTCGGCCGACGTCGCCCGCGAGCTGGCTGCGGCATGCGCCGATCGGAGCCTCGGCTTCGTCGACGCCCCGATCTCCGGTGGCCAGGCCGGCGCCGAGAACGGGGTGCTCACCGTCATGTGTGGCAGCGACGACCAGGGCGTGTTCGACGCCGCCAAGTCCGTGATCGACGCCTACTCGCGCGAGTGCCGCCTCCTCGGTGGAGCCGGAGCCGGCCAGACCACGAAGATGGTCAACCAGATCTGCATCGCCGGTCTGCTCCAGGGCCTGTCCGAGGGTGTCGCGTTCGCCCAGGCCGCCGGGCTCGACGTCGACGAGGTCGTCGAGACGATCTCGAAGGGTGCGGCCGGCAGCTGGCAGATGGAGAACCGTGCTCGCACCATGGCCGCCGGCGAGTTCGACTTCGGCTTCGCCGTCGAGTGGATGCGCAAGGATCTCGCGATCGCACTGGCCGAAGCCGATCGGCTCGGCGTCTCGATGCCCGTCACCGCACTCGTCGACGAGTTCTACAAGCGCGTCATCGCCCGTGGCGGGCGACGCTGGGATACCAGCTCGTTGATCGACCTGATCCAGCAGCCCTGATCTCCCCGCAGAGCGGGTCGCACCGCTGACCTTGCGAGTTGTGCCTGACCCCGGATGACAGGTCCCGGATGACAGGGCCCGTTGCCGGGTCAGGTGACGGACAGCGGGAGGTGGTCGACGCCGCGGATCGTCAGGCGATCGCGGAACGTCGGGTCGCCGGCGAGCTCGATCGTGTCGAACCGGCGGATCAGCCGGGTGATCGCGACGGTCGCCTCCAGCTTCGCGAGCGACGCGCCGAGGCAGTAGTGGATGCCTGCCGAGAACGCCGTGTGCTTGCCGGCGTTCGGGCGGGCGAGCCAGAGTCGGTGCGGATCGTCGAACATCGCCGGGTCGTGGTTCGCCGCCCCGAGCACCGTCAGCAGCGTCTGTCCGGGTTCGATCGACACCGTCGTGCCGCCGCCGTCGAACGTCATCGGCGACATCGCCACCCGCACGGTGTGCTGCACCGGGCCGTCGAATCGCAGCAGCTCGTCGACGGCCGATGCGTCGAGCGACGGGTCGTGCCGCCAGGCCTCGAGCTGATCCGGATGCCGGAGGAGCGCGAGCATGCCGTTGCCGATCAGGTTGACGGTGGTCTCGTGACCGGCCACGTACAGCAGCACGACGAACGAGATGAGCTCCTCGGGGCTGAGGGTGTCGCCCTCGTCCTCGACCGCCAGCAGCGCCGAGAGCAGGTCGTCGCCCGGCGACTGGCGACGGCCCTCGATGATCTCGATCAGGTACGGGACGAGTTGCATGATCGCAGCGTCGGCCGCGTCGAGCTCCTCCATCGTCACCGTCGGCTCGAGGCCCTGGGTGAGGGCCTGGCTCCAGTCGCGCAGCTCGTCGGCCCGGCCGGTCGGCATGCCGAGCAGCTCGGAGATCACGTCGAACGGCACCGGGAACGCGAGCTCGTCGATCAGCTCGATCGAGCCCGCCTCGGCGGCGCGTTCGAGGCGAGCGTCGACCATCTCCTCGATGCGTGGCCGCAGCTGTTCGATCGCACGCGGCGTGAATGCCTTCGACACCAGTCGCCGGAGGCGTGTGTGGTCGGGCGGGTCGAGGTTGAGGATCGTCTTGGCGCCGCCGCGGCGTCGTTCCCGTCGTCGGACGGCGACCGGGTTCGACTCGTCGAGGGTGGCGTTGGCCTCGACGTCGCGGCTGACCTGGTTGCTCCGCAGCGTGGCGAACACGTCCGAGTACCGGGTCAGGGCCACCGATCCGCCCGGGATCGGGTACGCCGGTGCCTCGGTGCGGAGGCGGTCGTAGAACGGATACGGGTCGGCCCGGAACGCCGGGTCGAACGGGTCCCAGAGCGGGCGCTCGACGGTGGTCATCAGACGCCGCGCTCCTCGGGGGTGATCGCCGGGTTCCACTCGTAGACCCGCGGTTCGATGCCGGGCCAGACGGCCCATTGCGAACCCTGGACGCGCTCGTCGATCATCCGCAGGACGACGCCGGCGACGTGTTCGGCGGGCATGATCTCGAGCCCCAGCGCACCGATGAACTCCCGGGCGCCGTCGCCGATGATGTTGGTGTCGGTGAACCCGGGGCAGAGCGCGCTGATGCAGATGTCGGGAGCGTCGGGGGTCTGCTCGAACCAGGCGGCCAGCGACCGGACGAAACCGACCACGCCGTGCTTGGTGAGCCCGTACACCGGGTCCATCCCGATCGGCCCGAGCCCCGCCATCGACGCCGTGGCGACGATGTCGCCCGACCCGCGCTCGCGCATCGCCGGGAGGACGGCGCGAGTGCCGTAGACCACCCCGTCGAGGTTGATCGCCATGATGCGGCGGTACGCGTCGTCGGTGAGGAGCTCGATCGGGTTGCCGTCGGTCGCCGGCAGGCCCTGGTTCGTCGAGATGCCGGCATTGAGGAAGGCGACGTCGAACGGCCCGGCGATGCTGACGACGCGGTCCCACGCCTCGGGGTCGCTGACGTCGAGCATCGCGAACGACCCGCCGATCTGCTCGGCGACCTGTGCGCCGCCCGCCTCGTCGATGTCGGTGACGACGACCTCGGCGCCGGCTCGGGCCAGCTGGATCGCCGTCGCCTTGCCGATGCCGCTCGCACCGCCCGTGACGATCGCCCGTCGCTCTGCCAGTTCCACCGTGCCGAATCCGTTGCTCACGCCGACCAGTACAGCCGATCGCACCGCCGGTCGGACGATTCGACCGCGTGTGACATCGGGCCGAGCCGCCGCCGGCCGCGGTCGTACACTGCGGCCGTGGGGGCGGAGCCGACGGAGACGAGCCCGGTGCGGGAGCTCCCGAGCCGGCCGGGATGGTCCGAGCTCGGAGGTCTCGCGTTCACGTTC
>JAUHYJ010000475.1 GCA_030425785.1 Acidimicrobiia bacterium
CCAGGCGACGATCGATCAACGTCCGCTCGATCTCACGTACATGGAGTACGAGCTGCTCAAGTTCCTCGCCCAGAACCCGGGCAAGGTCTTCACGCGCGAGATCCTGCTCAGCCGGGTGTGGGGCTACGAGTACTACGGCGGTGCCCGCACGGTCGACGTCCACATCCGGCGCCTGCGCGCGAAGTTGGGCGAGGAGCACGCCGGGTTGATCGCGACGGTGCGGTCGGTCGGTTACCGCTTCGGCCAATCCCGCTGGGGCTGAGGCGGGCCGGTCCGCCGTCTCGCTGCGTTGGCATCGCCCGCTCGTTGCCCCAAGGCAACTCGGGGCTCGCCTGCCTTGCGACACGACGAACCGATCCCGCCTCAGATATCAGTACTTCCAGCACGCGTGCGGTCAGCGCCTCTTGAGGTGGGATCGACTTGGCGCGTTGACGGCAGCGTGATGAGAGCAGCGCGTCAGCGGCGTTGGTAGGTGGATCTCAGGGTGTCGCCGATGGCTCTCGCGAACTCGACCTTGCCGGTCTGGGTGAGGTGGACGCCGTCCTCGATGATCACACCCTCGACCGCGCCGCGGGCGTGCCAGTCGATGACGGCCGTGTTCGGGCGGCTCTCCAGGCTCATCCGCAGCAGCGCGTTCATGGTCGCGGCCTGCTCGTCGAGGTCGCGCACCCACGTGTCGACCCAGACGACGTGGGCATCGTCCGGCAGCAGCTCGAGGATCGTCGCGATGTCGGCGACGGTCGCGTCGGCGCGGCTGAACGCGCCGACGTCGTTCGTGCCGAGCGCCACGATCCACAGGTCGGGATCGGCACCGGTGTCGAGGACGTCCTCGATCGCGGACGCACCGGACGGGAGCGCCGAGCTGCCCGACACCATCCGCCGGCTCTCGACCGCGTCGTAGGCGACGACCTCGATGTCGAGCGACTCGAGCGACGCCGTCACGAGCTCCTGCGCCGACAGGGCGATCGAGTCGCCGATCACGGCGACCGACTCGGGCATCATCGGCGGGCCGGGCACCGTCGTCGCGACCACCGTCGTCGACGGCGCGGGCAGGCTCGGGGCCACCACCGCGTCGCTCCGGCGCGGCGACGTGCCGAGCGTGGCCTCGAACTGTTCGCTGGCGGCAGCCAGCTCGTCGGAGACCTCCGGCGTCACCGCCGCTGCTTCGGCCACCTCGACGCGCAGGGCTGCGCCGTTTGGTGCGCACCCCGTGGCGACGACACCGAGCAGCACGACGCAGGTCGCAGCGATCGATCCGGGACGGCCCACCGGGACATTCTGCCGGGTCGCTCGCCACCGCGGACGGCAGCGCGTCATGCCAACCGTTGGACCCGGCGGGCGAGCCGGTCGTGCTCGGTCAACAGCTCGCCGAGACGCGGGTGCTCGAGCTCGCCGCCCCGGACGATCGGCCGCCCGGCGACGACCGTGTCCCGCGCCGCCACCGGCCCGCAGCGCAGCCACGCCTCGACCGGATCGGCGAGCGCGCCCGCGAACTGCGGCCCGGCGAGCGACCACACGGCGACGTCGCCGACGGCACCGGGCGACAGCTCACCGAGCTCGCCCGTTCGGCCGAGGCATGCCGCGCCGCCCCGCGTGGCGATGTCGAGCGCCATCCGGGCCGTGCCGGCATCGGCCCCGTCACGCAGCTTGGCGAGCAGCATCGCCTGGCGCGCCTCGAGCCACAACGACGCGGAGTCGGCCGACGACGACCCGTCGACCCCCAGGCCGACGTGCACGCCGGCGGCCCGCAGGTCGACGACCGGCGAGATGCCCGACGACAGGATCAGGTTGCTCGACGGACAATGCGCCGCGCCCAGCCCGGCGGCGCCGAGCTTCGCGATCTCGTCGGGGTTCGGCATCACGCAGTGGGCGACCCAGGTTCGATCGGTCAGCCACCCCGTGCGTTCGAGGTACTCGGTCGGACGGCAGCCGTACACCTCGAGGCTGTAGGCGTCGTCCTCGGCGTTCTCGGCGAAGTGGGTGTGCAACCGCACGTCGAGGCGCTCGGCGAGCTCGGCGGTGCGCACCATGAGCGACTCGGTCACCGTGAACGGCGAGCACGGCGCCAGGGCGATGCGCGTCATCGCTCCCCACGACGGGTCGTGATGGCGGCCGACCGCCGCCTCGCACGCAGCGAGGATCGTGTCGTCGTCCTGCACGACCTCGTCCGGTGGCAGGCCACCGTCCTTCACCGAGAGCGACATCGAGCCGCGGGTCGGGTGGAACCGGACACCGAGGTCGCGAGCCGCGGCGATCTCGGCCGTGAGCAGATCGCCCGCGCCACGCGGGTGCAGGTAGAGATGATCGGTGGAGGTCGTGCAGCCCGACATCGCCAGCTCGGCGAGACCGATCCACGCCGACACGTAGACCTCGTCGGTGTCGATGGCACGCCACAGCGGGTACAGCGACTGCAGCCAGCCGAACAGCGGCTTGTCGGTCATCGGCGGGAACGCGCGGGTGAGGTTCTGGAACAGATGGTGGTGCGTGTTGATCAGACCCGGCGTGACGAGGCAGTCGGTGGCATCGATCGTCTGCGCCGCAGTGGGTGGTGCGCCCGTCCCCACCTCCTCGATCAGACCGCCCGTGATCGCGACCCAGCCCCCGTCGAGCTCGCGCCGTTCGGCGTCCATCGTGGCGACGCACCGGGCGTTCGCGATGAGCAGATCGGCCGGGCGGTTCATGCGAGCGACTCCACGATCGCGGCGATGTCGTCGACGGTGGTGAGCGGGTTGACGACGCAGTACCGCAGCACGGTTTCACCCTCCCATGACGTGGGGACGACGAACGCGATCTGGTCGGCGAGCATCCGGTCGCTCCACTCGCGGTACTGCTCGGCGGTCCAGCCGATCCGGCGGAACACGACGATCGACAGCTCGGGCTCGACGACCAGTTCACAGTGGTCGCTGGCGCGGATCACGTCGGCGCCGGCGTGCGCGACCCGCAACGTCGTCTCGACCGCGTCGCGGTAGGCCGCGGTGCCATGGGTGGCGAGACTGAACCACAGCGGCAGCCCGCGAGCCCGGCGCGACAGGTGATGGGCGTAGTCACTCGGGTTCCAGACCCCGGCACCGTCGACGCCCCCATCGACGCCATGGTCGTCGTGGAGCACATCGAGGTACTCGGCGTGCTGGGTGTGGGCGGCCTTGCCGATGCGCGGGTCGCGGTACA
This sequence comes from Acidimicrobiia bacterium, assembly GCA_030425785.1. Lineage (GTDB taxonomy): Bacteria > Actinomycetota > Acidimicrobiia > Acidimicrobiales > Ilumatobacteraceae > Ilumatobacter. The sequence goes on from JAUHYJ010000475.1 coordinate 3,169, forward strand.
CGAGGGCGCAGCAGTCGAACGGGGCGAACAGCCACTTGTGCGGATCGACGATGAAGCTGTCGGCGCACTCGACGCCGACGAACCGGTCCCGCACCGACGGTGCGGCGAGGGCCGCGCCGCCGTAGGCGCCGTCGACGTGGAACCAGACGCCGCGTTCGGCACAGACGTCGGCCGCGCCGGCGAGGTCGTCGATCACGCCCGCGTTCGTCGTGCCCGACGTCGCCACGATCGCGAACACACGGTCGAGCTCACCGGCCGGGAGCGCGTCGACCGTCGCTCGCAGCACGTCACCGCGCAGACGACCGGCGTCGTCGGCCGGGACGCGGAGAACGTCTGCGTCCATCGCGCGCGCCGCCTGCGCAACCGACGAGTGCGCACCGGACGACGCGACGATCAGACCGCGCACCCGATCCTTCGCACCACCGGCGTCGTGCCGCCACTTCCAACGCGCCGCGATCAGC
>JAUHYJ010000476.1 GCA_030425785.1 Acidimicrobiia bacterium
TGGCCCGCTTGGTCTCGTCGCCGAAGTCGCGGTCGACCATGTCGGCGACGAACGCCTCGCCGAGCCGCAGGCGGGCGTCGCCGGTGAGGTGGGCGAACTTCCACGGCCAGGTCTTCTTGTGTGCGGGTGCCCAGGTGCCGAGCTCGCAGAGTCGCTCGACGAGATCGACCGGGACCGCGCGGTCCCGGTCGACGATCATGTGGGTGCGACGGGTGCGGACCAGCTCGGCGAAGTCGTCGAGAAGCATGCCTTCACTCTGTCAGGTGGTCGTCCAGATCGACACCTCGGCACCGTCGGGACCGGCCGTGAACGACAGACCGTCGGCATCGGTGACGCGGACTGCGTCGCCGGTCGCCAGGTCACCGCCCGGATCGAGGGAACCGGATCCGCGGGCGATGAACACGTGCACGTGCCGATCGGTGGGTACGTCGATCGTGTCGCCCGGCCGGATGGGGCCGCCCCACAGCGTGGCGCCCGCCTGGTGGATGTGGACGGCACCGAGCCCGGGCGTGCCCGAGGCGATGGCGAACAGCCGCCCGGAGTCGAGCTCGTCGCCGACGTCGTTCTGTTCGTAGCCGGGCGCGATGCCCGGCGTGTCGGGCCGCACCCACATCTGGAGGAAGTGGACGTCGGTGGTCGCGCTGGCGTTCTGCTCGCTGTGACGGATGCCGGTGCCGGCCGACATGCGCTGGGCGAGACCGGGCCGGATGATGCCGTGGTTGCCCTCGGAGTCGCGGTGCTCGAGCTCACCCGACAGGACCCAGGTCACGATCTCCATGTCGGCGTGGCCGTGCGTGCCGAAGCCGGTGCCGGCCCGCACGACGTCGTCGTTGTTGACGAGCAGCAGCCCGTGGTGCGTGTTGTTCGGGTCGAAGTGCGGACCGAAGCTGAAGGAGTGCTTGGAGTCGAGCCAGTCGAGCTTCGTGGCGAAGCGCTCGTCGGCTCGGCGGATGTCGATCGTCGTCATGTCTCATGAAACGCTTGCGCGCGCAACGGTATTCCGTTTGCCGCGTCGCGTCGGCGGGTATGTGCACGACATGACGAACAGCAAGACGACGCAGCAGACGATCCTGATCGCCGTCGACGCCGACGGCAACGCTGACCGCATGGTTCGGGCTGCGGTGACGCTGTTCGGCGACAGCGCCGCGTACCGGTTCGCTCACGTCGCCCAGTCGGTGCCCATGACGATGCCTGCAACCGCCGGCGCGCCGGGCGTGGCCGGCGTCGCCCCGACCGGGCTCACCCCGGCCGACGCCGAGCGCATGCTCGACCCGTCCGAGCAGGCCGCATCGGCGCTGGCCGTCGCCGAGATGGCCGCCGGGCGAGCAGCTGGTGACGCAGGCGTGCCCGACGCCACGGCAATCGGTCTCGTCGGCGACCCCGCCGACGCCCTGATCGACGAGGCGCTGTCGTGCGGCGCCGTCGCCATCGTGGTCGAGGCCCACGACCGCAGCTGGCTCGACCGGCTGCTCACCCAGTCGGTGGCGAAGACCCTGCAGGACCGGTCGCCGATGCCGATCGTCGTCGTGCCGGCTCCCAGCTGACGGTCGCGCACCCCCGGTCTACAGTGCGACCCGTGGCCCGGGTCGCATTCGCCAAGGCATTCCGTCGACACGTCGACTGTCCCGACGCGACCGTCGCCGGCGCCACGGTCGGTGACGTGTTCGAGGCGTACTTCGACGAGTACCCGATCGTTCGCGGCTACGTCCTCGACGACGCCGGTGCGGTGCGCCGGCACGTCGCCGTCTTCGTCAACGACGACCTGGTCGCCGATCGGACCGCGTTGACCGACCCGGTCGGCGACGACGATCGGGTTCACGTCTTCCAAGCACTCTCCGGAGGGTGACCATGCCCAGCACGACCGCGCTCATCGGCACCCGCAAGGGGCTGTTCACGCTCACCGTCGACGGTGACGGCTTCGACCTGTCGCCGCCTGCGTTCGCCGGCGTCAAGGTCACCAACGCCGTCCGTGATCCGCGTGACGGTGCGCTGTACGCCTCGCTCGATCACGGTCACTTCGGCGTCCACCTCCACCGCAGCGACGACGGCGGTGCGACGTGGGTCGAGATCGCCGCCCCCGAGTATCCGGCCAAGCCGGCCGGCGTGAGCGAGATCAACCCGATGTCGCAGCGTGAGGTCGAGTGGTCGACCCAACTCGCCTGGATCATCGAACCCGGACACCCGGACGAGCCCGGTGTGCTGTGGTGCGGCACGATTCCCGGTGGCGTGTTCCGTTCCGACGACCGCGGCGACTCGTGGTCGCTCGTCGACGCGCTGTGGCAGATGCCGGCACGGCTCAAGTGGTTCGGCGGCGGCTACGACGACGCCGGCGTCCACTCGATCTCGATCGACCCTCGTGGCCCCGGCCGGCTCGTCGTCGGTGTCTCGTGTGGTGGCGCTTGGCGCACCGACGACGGTGGGGCGAGCTGGACGGTCGCCGCTCGTGGCATGCGGGCCGATTTCGTCCCCGCCGAGCTCGCCGGCGACCCCGACACGCAGGACCCGCATCGCATCGTGCGGTGCGCGGCCGCCCCCGACCGGCTCTGGACGCAGCACCACTGCGGCATCTTCCGGTCGGTCGACAACGGCGACTCGTGGACCGAGATCGCCGAAGCCGGTCCGTCGACGTTCGGCTTCGCCGTCGCCGTGCACCCGGACGACCCCGACACCGCATGGTTCGTTCCCGGGGTCAGCGACGAGGTCCGGATGCCGGTCGACGGCAAGCTGGTCGTCACCCGCACGCGCGACGGCGGGCAGACCTTCGACGTGCTGTCGAACGGCCTGCCCGATGTCGCCTACGACCTGATCTACCGCCACGCCTTCGACATCGACGCCACCGGCGATCAGCTCCTCATGGGTTCGACCACCGGCAACCTGTGGTGGACCGGGAACCAAGGCGACGAGTGGCACGAGGTGTCGAACACCCTGCCACCCATCGCCTCCGTCCGCTTCGTGTGACGGGAGGGCGTGGCCCCGCGTCACACCATCGTGATCAGTTGCCGGCCGGGAGGTGGAGCGAGATCTCGGTGCTGCCCACCGTGCCGAACTCCGACGACTGGTTCAGCATCCAACCGCTTGCTCCGGCGAAGTCGTCCGTGCCGCTGGTGATGACCATGGCGCCGACCCATCGACCGGACTCGTCGTGGCGCCAGACGTCGCGCATCGTGAGCGTGCCGGTCCCGACCCCGTCGATGGTGCCGCTGAACCCGAAGTCACCCGACCCGACCATCAGGCTGCCGTCCGGCGACCGCGTGCCCGCGTGCGGCGCAACGCCGACCAGGTCGCCGGTGAACCGGGTGAGCCCGGTGACGAACCACGACCCATCGTCGGACTCGGACTCGACGTCGCCCGTGTCGGCGAAGGTTGCGGACAGCTCGACGACCCGAGGCTGCTCGACCGCCGTGTCCGGTACCTCGATGTCGAACTCGTAGGAGCCGGCTCCGGAGAAGCTGACGGTGCCGCGGGCTCCGGCGAAGTCGCCGGTCCCGTCGGTGATCACGCCGACCGAGAAGAACTCGGTCGCCGTCGAGAAGCGCTCCTCGATCGTCAGGGTCCCCGAGCCGATGCCGGCGATCTCGCCGGTGAACTCGACGGTGTCGGCGCCCGATCCCCATGATCCGTCCTCGT
>JAUHYJ010000477.1 GCA_030425785.1 Acidimicrobiia bacterium
CACGCCCGCGAGCCCGTTCGTCAGCCGGGCGTTCTCGGTGACCTGTGCGGTCACCAGGGTGACCGAGGCGAACAGCGCGCCGGTCAGCGCGTAGCCGAGCCCGAAGTCGATCGACCCGGCGGTGGGGAGCCCGGCCGCGAGGGCGGCTGCACTGATGCCGGCGCCGGTGACGATGCTCATCGCACCGACCACGACCCCGGCGGCGAGCAGGGGCGCATCACGGCCGACCGGGAGCGCCCGCACGAGCTCGAGCCGACCGGCCTCCTCCTCGGCACGTGTCAGCCGCCCGGTCATCAGCAGCGCCATCAGCGCGATGAACACGAGCCCGGGTGCGCCGATCTGGAAGGCGACCTGGCCGCCAAGGGTGTCGAGGCCGATGTCGGGCCCCTGGAACGCCAGGACCGCAGGGTTGCGCGAGCTGGCGGCGGCGGCGTCGAGGTCGGCCTGGGTCGGGAACACGCGTTGCACGCTGTCGATCGACAGCGCGACCATGGCGACCAGGCCGATCGTCCAGAGTCCGATGCGCACCCGGTCGCGTCGCACTGCCGCCGCCACGAGCTGCCACGTCCCGGTGGTCGTCGCGCCGCCCGTTCGCAGCAGCGCCGTCATCACCGTGCCTCGTGCCGGCGAGCGCGCGTCTCGCCGGCGACACCGTCGTCGTCCACGTCGTCGTGGTCGTCGTCGTAGTGGTCGTCGTGGTCGTCGTCGTCCATGTCGTCGTCGTAGTGACGGAGGAACAGCTCTTCGAGCGTCGGCGGGGTACACGTGATCGCGGTGACACCGCCGCCGGTGAGCCGGTCGAGGGCGGCCCCCAGGGCCGCGTTGTCGACGTCGAACGACACGCGACCGTCGTCGACTCGTACGTCGCTGATGCCGGCGAGACCGGTCAGGTCGACCGGGCGTTCGGTGCGGGCGGTGACCGATGTGTGCGACACGTGGCGCATCTCGTCGAGCGATCCGGTCTGGACGGTTCGACCCCTGCGGATGATGCTGATGCGGTCACACAACGCCTCGACCTCGGCGAGGATGTGGCTCGACAGCAGCACGGTCCGGCCCTCGGACCGTGCTTCGCGGATGCACGCCTGGAACACCGACTCCATGAGCGGGTCGAGCCCCGACGTCGGCTCGTCGAGCACGAGCAGCTCGGCGCGCGAGGCGAGCGCTGCGACCAGGCCGACCTTCTGGCGGTTGCCCTTCGAGTACGTGCGCGACCTCTTGGTCGGGTCGAGCTCGAATCGGTCGACGAGCTCGTCGCGGCGGTGGGGATCGAGGTCGCCTCGCAGCCGGCCGAGGAGATCGATGATCTCGCCACCGGTCAGCTTCGGCCAGAGGTTGACGTCGCCGGGCACGTAGGCGAGCCGTCGGTGGAGTTCGACGGCGTCCTGCCACGGGTCGCCGCCGAGCAGGCGCACGGTGCCCGCGTCGTGGCGCAGCATGCCGAGCACGATCCGGATCGTGGTCGACTTGCCGGATCCGTTCGGGCCGAGGAAGCCGTGCACCTCGCCCCGGCAGACGGTCAGATCGAGTCCGTCGAGCGCGACGACGGACCCGAAGCGTTTGACCAGGCCGGTGACCTCGATGGCGGTGTCGGTTCGGGGTGCGGTGTCGGACATCTCGCCTCCTGATGTCGACGGTAGCGCTCGGCCGGTCGATGGCGCTCGGGCCGGAGGTCATCATCGTCGGCGGTCGTCCACTGCGCCCGCGGACGAGTACGGTTCGATCGATGACTGCTGCATCCGAAACGGCCGACGCCGTCGTGATCGGCGCCGGCGTGATCGGCGCCGCCGTGGCACTCGAACTCGCCCGGGGCGGGCGCTCGGTCGTGGTCGTCGACAGGGGCCCTGGAGTCGGTACCGGCTCGACCAGCGCGTCCTCGGCGATCATCCGGTTCTCGTACTCGACCCGCGACGCGATCCTCGCCGCCTGGGAGGCCGGGGCGATGTGGCGTGACTGGGCGGGGCACCTCGGTGCCGTCGACCCGGACGGGATGTGCCGGTTCATCGGCACCGGCAACCTCATCCTGCGGACCGTCGGCTACGACGGTTCGGCGATGCTCGAGCTGTGGCGCGAGCTCGGCATCCCGTTCGACGACCTCGACGCCGACCAGCTCGCCGAACGCTTTCCCTGGCTCGACACGGGCAAGTACTACCCCCCGAAGCCGATCGACGATCCTGCCTTCGCCGACGAGGCGTCCGAGCGGTTGACGGCCATCTTTCAGCCCGCCAGCGGTTTCATCGACGATCCGTCGCTCGCCGCCAAGAATCTGGCGTTCGCGGCGCGGCGACACGGCGCCCGGTTCCGCATTCGATCCGAGGTGACCGCCGTGCTGCGGGACGGTGAGGTGGCCGCGGGCGTCCGCCTGGCCGACGGCTCCACGATCTCGGCACCGGTCGTCGTGAACGCGGCCGGGCCGCACTCTTCGCACATCAACCGGATCGCCGGCGTCGTCGACGACATGAACATCTCGAATCGCGCCCTGCGCCAGGAGGTGTTCACCGCGCCCGCGCCCGCCGGCGCGAGCCTCGAGGAGGGCGGGCCGCTCGTGGCCGACCTCGACGTCGGCCAGTACTTCCGGCCGCAGCCGGGCGGCACGCTGCTGATCGGTGGCACCGAACCCGAGTGCGACCCGCTGCACTGGGTCGACGACCCCGACGCGAACTCGCCGCACCCGACCGTCGAGGTGTGGGAGACGTACATGACGCGGCTCGCCCGCCGCATCCCCGACTTCGGCATGCCGACGCAACCGACCGGCATCGCCGCGTTGTACGACGTCACCGACGACTGGGTGCCGATCTACGACCGGTCGAACCTGCACGGCTTCTTCCTGGCATGCGGTACGAGCGGCAACCAGTTCAAGAACGCACCGATCGCCGGCCAGTTCGTGCGGGCGATCGTCGACGCCACGATGTCCGGGCACGATCACGACGCCGACCCGGTCCAGTTCCGTGGCGCGCTGACCGGTCACACCATCGATCTCGGCGCGTTCTCGCGTCGGCGTGAGCCGGCGGTCACGTCCGGCACGGTGATGGGCTGACGTGACACGACGCTCCGGCGATCTCGTCGGGGCCGACACACAGGAGGGGGCATGGCACGACGAGGGGGCGGTCGGGCAGCTCGGGTCGCCGAGCGGACCGCGGCCACGATCGACGCGCCGGCGTTCATCCGGCGCGTCATGCGGCCGCACGACCTGCTGAGCGACGACGGGCTCGATCAGATCGAGACGGCCGCCGATCGGCTCCTGGCCGAGATCGGCATCGACATCAACGACGACGCCGACCGCGACGAGTTCCGGCGGGCCGGCGCCTCGGTCGACGGGACGCGCGTCCGCTTCGAGCCGGGACAGGTGCGCGAGCTGTGCGCCACGGCGCCGCGCGAGTTCACCCAGCACGCCCGCAACCCGGCCAAGTCGGTCGTGATCGGCGGTGACCACGTCGTGATGGCCCCTGCGTACGGCTCGCCGTTCGTGCGCGACCTGGCAGGGGGTCGTCGCTACGCGTCGCTCGACGATTTCCATGCCTTCGTCAAGCTCACGTACGCGAGCCCGTGGCTGCACCATTCCGGCGGCACGACCTGCGAACCGGTCGACGTCCCCGTCAACAAGCGCCACCTCGACATGGTGTACGCCCA
>JAUHYJ010000478.1 GCA_030425785.1 Acidimicrobiia bacterium
GTGGGCGACGTAGTCGTGATGGCGCCCGTGGCGGGCGAGGAAGGCGACCTGGACGTCGCCGACGTGGCCGATCGCCACCTCGGCGGCCGGCGCGCCGTACGGGGTGTCGACCTCGATCTCGACCGGATCGGTGACGAACTCGTAGAACCCCGACCCGCCGATCACCCCGACCTCGACGCCGAACTCGCTGGCACGGTCGTCGAGGGGGATCAGCATGTCAGTCGGACGATGTGCTGCCGGACGACGACGAGGACGACGATGCGGACGACGTGCTGGAGCTCTTCGACGAGTCCGACGACGAGCTGGTCGACGACCCGCTGTCCGACGACGTCGAATCGGACGAACTCGACGACTTCGAGCCGGTCGACGAACCGCTCCGGCTGTCGGTCTTGTAGAACCCGGCACCCTTGAAGGTCACGCCGACCGGCTGGAACACCTTCTTCACGGCGAGCGTCTCGCCGGTCTCGGGGTGGACGGCCTCGGTGAGGGTGTCGTCGTCGAAGGACTGCTGGATCTCGATCGTCTCGCCGGTGTCGACGAACTTGTAGACGTAGATGGGCATGGCAGGGTCGAAAGATACCGCCTCGCGGCCCCGGCACGAACCCGATGTCACGTCTCGGCGAAACCCGGTTCGGTTATGGTCCGCCCCATGCAGGTGCGCAGTGCTGTCATCCCCGCCGCAGGCATGGGGACCCGGTTCCTCCCCGCCACCAAGGCCGTCCCGAAAGAACTCATGCCGATCGGTGACACCCCGGCGATCCAGATCATCATCGACGAGGCGCTCGGCGCCGGCATCGACCACATCGTGGTGGTCAGCAGCCGGAGCAAGCCGGCGATCGAGCAGTACTTCGCGCCCGACCCCGAGCTGATCGAGGCGCTCAAGGCGAAGGGCAAGGACGACGTCGCCGAGCGGATCGCGTCGATCGGTCGCGACTGGCGCGTCACGATCACCTACCAGGACAACCCGCGCGGGCTCGGCCACGCGGTGGGCTGCGGGCGCGAGGCGGTCGGCGACGAGCCGTTCGCCGTGCTCCTCCCCGACGAGCTGATGGGCGACTCGTCGCTGCTCGCGCAGATGTGCGGGGTGTGCGCGTCGACCGGCGGCAGCGTCGTCGGCGTCAAGCAGGTGCCGCGCGAGGACGTCAGCTCGTACGGCGTGCTCGCCCCGTCCGGCCCGATGGACGACGACGGCGTGATCCCCGTCGCCGACCTCGTCGAGAAGCCGCCGGTCGACGAGGCGCCGAGCGAGTTCATCATCATCGGCCGCTACGTGCTCACGCCCGACGTGTTCGACGAGATCGAGAACCTCACCCCCGGCAGCGGCGGCGAACTCCAGCTCACCGACGCGCTCCGGGCGCAGGCGTCACGGTCGCCGTTCTCGGGTGTCCTGTCGAGCGTCGATCGCTACGACACGGGCAATCCGGTCGGTTTCCTCGACGCCGCGGTCGCCTATGCGTTGCGCAACCCGGACATGGCCGACGGCACCCGCGCCATCCTCACCACCCACACGTGACGGGTGGTGCCTGGCACTACCCGTGACGGCGGAAGCGGCCGGGGAGGTCGATCACGAGGCCGTGGTCGTCGACGTCGAGCACGGAGGTGCCGTCGGCGCGTTCGAGTTCGTAGCGGTGCTCACCGAGGCGTCGCAGCTCGGCCGGGACGGCGACCACGCCGAGGGTGTCGACGTCGACGTCGAGCAGGACGGTCGGCGCCGCCTGACCGACCGCCAGCGCCGTGCGCCGGATCGGGATCGAGTGTGTGAACGGGGTGATGCCGAGCGCCACGTCGATCCCTCCGTCGAGGTCGACGCGATGGGCGCCGTTGATCTCGCCCCAGTGGCCGTGGCCGTCGGTACCGAGCCACAGGTCGGGCTCGTCGAGATCGCGGAACAGCAGCAGCTGGCGCACCTGCCACAGCGGTGACAGCCGCACGACGTACTGGACGCTCGCGTCGGCACCGTCGTCATCGCGGCGCTCGACGCGCCCGCTGGCCGTCCAGGCCTCGTTCTCCCAGGTGAGCGTGAGCACCTCGCGAGCGGTGCCGTCGACCGCCTCCCACCGGACGACGTGACCGTCGGCGGGGAGCGGGTCGTGGAGTGGGTTCACGGGTCCCAGTCTGCCGTGCCCCGTCCACCCCCGATCCAGTTCTGGTCGGACTTCAGGCATCGGTCACGCATTCCGGTCGGGGCGGTGGACGTCATGGCGTCCGGAACTCCGACCAGAACGACGATCTGGCGGGGTCGGCCGGCGATGGTTCGACCAGAACGGCGGACTCGGAACGAAGGACGTCGTCGGCAGCGGGTACCGTGCGTCCACGTGACGCCGCTCGAAGACGCCCAGACGTTCGTCCTGTCGCAGTGCCCGCCGGCCGAGCCGGTCGAGGTCGCGTTCACCGAGGCCGAGTGGTTGGTGCTCGCCGACGACGTGGTGGCCGCCGAACAGGTGCCGCCGTTCGACAACACCGCCGTCGACGGGTATGCCGTCCAGGCCGCCGACCTCGCCGGGGCGGACGAGACGCCGGTCGAGCTGCCGGTCGTCGACGAGGTCGCCGCCGGCGCCGCGACCGACCGGGTGCTGCAGCCGGGCGAGGCCATCCGCATCATGACGGGCGCTCCGCTCCCGGCGGGCGCCGACGCCGTCGTCATGGTCGAGGACACCGAACGCCTCGGTGACGACCGCGTGCGGATCTCGGCGTCGGTCGATGAGGGAGCGGCGGTGCGCCACGCCGGCGACGACGTGCAGCCCGGCGACCTGCTGTTCCTCGCGGGCACCGTGGTCACCCCGGCGATCGTCGGGGTGCTCGCGTCGGTCAACGCCGTCCGGGTCCGGGTGTACCCGCGCGCTCGGGTCGCGGTGATGTCGACCGGTGACGAGTTGGTCGAGGACGGTCGGCCGCTCCGGCCGGGCGAGATCCGCGAGAGCAATCGCCGCATGCTCGCCGGCCTGCTGCGCGACGCCGGCGGCGAGGTCGTCGACCTCGGCACGGTGCGTGACGACGAGGCCGCGCTCGAGGTGGCGTTGCGCTCGGCCGCCGCCGACTGCGACGCCATCGTCACGAGCGGCGGCGTCAGCATGGGTGACTACGACGTCGTGAAGGCCGTGCTCGGCCGGATCGCCGACATGACCTGGTTCCAGATCGCCATCAAGCCGGCCAAGCCGTTCGCCTTCGGCACGATCGACGGCACCCCGATCTTCGGACTGCCCGGCAACCCGGTCAGCTCGATCGTCAGCTTCGAGATGCTGGCGCGGCCGGCCCTGCGCCGCATGATGGGCCACCGCAAGCTCGCCCGACAGAGCTTGGTGGCGATCACCGACGACGATCTCGGCCGGCGTCCGGATGGCAAGGTGCACCTGATGCGGGTCGCCGCCGAGTTCGCCGACGACGGGCGCTGCCACGTGCGTTCGGCGCGAGCCCAGGGCAGCCACCAACTGGCCGCCACGGCGTTGTCGAACGCGATCGCGATCGTCCCCGACGGCGACGGCCTCCCGGCCGGCGCCGAGGTCGCCATCGTCATGATGACCGGCTGAGCGGCGCTGAATCGCCCGCTCGTTCCTGCGAGATGACTCGGGGCCTCGCCCGCCCTGCGAGCGCACGATTCGATCACCGCGCAGGAGACTCGTTCGCG
>JAUHYJ010000479.1 GCA_030425785.1 Acidimicrobiia bacterium
GAGCTCAGATGGACACGGATCTGGTGGGTGCGGCCCGTTTCGAGCTCGCACTCGAGCAGGGCCAGCTCGGCCGGTGAGTCGAAGCGACGCAGCACCCGGTACTCGGTGCGGGCCCATCGACCGTCGGCGACGACCGCCATGCGCAACGGATCGCGCTTCGACCGGCCGATCGGGGCGTCGATGATGCCGTGCGGCGCGGCCGGGTGTCCCCACACGAGGGCGAGGTAGACCCGGGTGGCGTGGTGGTCCGCGAACTGCTCGATCAGATCGTCGACCGCGTCGGCGTGACGGCCGACGACGAGGAGACCGGAGCTGCCGGCGTCGAGCCGGTGCACGATCCCCGGCCGGATCGGGTCGCCGGTGGCCCCCATCGCCGCGAGCTCCGGGAAGCGGGCGAGGAGGCCGTTGACGAGGGTGCCGGTGGCGTTGCCCGCACCCGGGTGCACCACCAGACCGGCCGGCTTGTCGACGACGATCACGTCGTCGTCGGCGTGGATCACCGTGAACTCGACCGAGGGGTCGGGTTGCGGCGGCTCGTCGACCGGCACCGCGTCCTGGTCGATCGCGACCTGCTGGCCCTCATCCAGGCGGACCTTGCCCGATGTGGCGGGCTCGCCGTCGACCTCGACGCCGCCGGCGTCGATCACCTGGGTCGCGACCGACCGGCTGATGTCGAGGGCGAGGGCGACGATCCGGTCGAGCCGCTCCCCCGCCAAGGCAGCCGGCACCTCCTCGACGATCACGACTCGCTCTGCATGTCGATCCCGCCGTCGATCGCGCCGTCGACGGGCGCCGGCTCGGCGGACATGGCGTCACGGCCGGACTGCCACGAGGCGAGCACGAGCAGCGCGCCGCCGATCGTGATGCCCATGTCGGCGACGTTGAAGATCGGGAACCACTGGAAGTCGATGAAGTCGACGACCGATCCGCGGAGCCACGCCTCGTCCCGGAACAGCCGGTCGAGCAGGTTGCCGATCGCACCGCCGACGACGAGCCCGACGGCGACGTCGGCCAGCCGGCTCGACTGGTGGCGCACGCTCATCACGAGCACGATGATCACCAGCGGCGCGAGCACGGCGATCACCGGCCCGTAGCCCTGCCCCTGGCCGAACGCCATGCCGCTGTTGAACGACAGGTTGAGGCGCAGCGTCCAGATCAGGTCGATGTCACGCGTCTGGAGCGTCGAGACCGCCCACCACTTGGTGAGCTGGTCGACGACGACCAGCACGACGGCCACCGGCAACCATCCCCGCACGGAGCGGGGCGCCGGGTTCATCGTCGTCCGATCCCGCCGACCTTCTCCTCGACGAGCTCGCTCGACCACGGGATGGCCTCGAGCCGCTCGCGCGGAATCGGCTTGCCCGACACCACCGAGTAGCCGTACGTGCCCTGCATGATGCGGGCGATCGCCGCGTCGATCTCGATGACCGCCTCGCGGGCCTGGGCGCTGAGCGCGAGGTCGCGCTCACGCTCGACGACCATGGTGTCGCCCTCGCCGCCCTCGTCGTCGAACTGGACGTCGCCCATCTCGGCTTCCTCGACGAGCTGGTGCGCCTCGTCCTCGAGCCGTTTGGCCTGGCCGGTCAGCGCGACCCGTTCCTCCTGGAGGAGTTCGTACATCTCCTTCACGAAGCTCAGGTCGAAGTCCTTGGTGTACCCGAAGCCGTCCTTGTTGAAGCGCGGCTTGGGGAGGTCGATGGTGGTGTCGTCGTTGTTGCTCACGTCGTTCGTCGCACGCTTCTTGGCGGTGGCCTGCTTGGTCGCCGCCCTGGCGGACGACGACGTGGGGGTTGTTCGGGACTTCGGAGCCGCTGCCTTCTCGGATGCAGCCTGCTTGCTGGTCGCGGCCTTCTTGGTCGCGGCCTTCTTGGTCGCGGCCTTCTTGGCCGCGGGCTTCTTGGCCGCTGCCTTCTTGGCCGCGGCACGCTTCGAAGGAGCCCGTTTGGCGGCCGCCTTCTTGGTCGCGGCCGCCTTCTTGGTCGTACGTTTCTTGGCGGCCGCCTGCTTCTTGGCGGGCGCCTTCTTCTTGGCGGCTGCTTGCTTCGCCGCCCTCTTCTTCGCAGCCATCCCGGTTCACCTCCGGTGCATGTGAACGCCGGACTCTAGCGGTTCCTTCCCACAAACCGGGTCATGGGCGACGGGAACCGATCGCGTCCGCGACCGACCGCTGCACCGTGGCATCGTCGACCCCGTCGATCTCGAAGTGCTTGGTGCGAGATGCGGCACCCACGACCAGCCGGACCTGGCGCCGGCGGACGCCGAGGAGTTCGGCCAGCCACCGCCGCGCCTCGTCGTTCGCGGCACCGTCGACCGGTGGCGCTGCGACGGCCAGCTTCGGGTGCTCGCCGAACCAGCCGACGAAGCCGGTCCGGCGAGCGCCCGGCTGCACGCGCACCGTCAGGCGAGCCACCATGGGCCTCGTCAGCCGGCGCGCTCGACGGTGATCGACGGGTCGCCGGCCACGGCGGTCGCCTCGATCGCGAGGGTCTCGCGCATGACCAGCTCACGATGCTCGTCGAACGCGGCGACCTCGTCGTCGCTGCCGACGATGCGCAGCTGGATGCGGTCGCTGACGTCGAGGCCGGCGTCGCGCCGAGCCTGCTGCACCTTACGGATCAAGTCGCGGGCGACGCCTTCGCGCTCGAGTTCGGGCGTGACCACGGTGTCGAGCACGACGAGGCCGCCGTCGTTGCGCAACGAACCGACGGCGCCCTCGCCGGCCGACACGATCTTGAAGTCGTACTCGCCCGGCTCGAGCTCGATGCCGCCGACGACCACCGTGTCGCCGTCGACCGACCAGTCGCCGGACTTGTGGGCCTTGATGACCTCTTGTGTCCGACCGCCGAGTCGCGGACCGAGCGCCTTCGGGCTGAGCACGAGCTCCTTCGAGCCGTAGGCGTCGACGTCGGAGGTCAGCTCGACCTCTTTCACGTTGAGCTCGTCGCGCAGGATGTCGATGTGGGGAGCGACGAGGTCGGCCGACGGTGTCGCGACGACCGCCTTGGCGAGCGGGAGGCGCACCCGCAGACCTTCGGCCTTGCGCAGCGACAGGAGGGTCGAGCACGCATCGCGGACCTGCGTCATGCCGGCGTCGAGGTCGACGTCGTGCGGGAACACGTCGGCCGACGGCCAATCGGTCAGGTGCACGCTCTGCTCACCGCCGGTGAGGCCCTCGTACACGTGCTCGGTCACCATCGGGAGCAGTGGCGCGGCGACCTGGCACAGCGTCACGAGCGCCGTGTGCAAGGTGTCGACGGCGTCCTGGTCGCCGGCCCAGAATCGGTCGCGGCTGCGGCGGATGTACCAGTTCGTGAGGGTGTCGAGGAACGTCAGCACCTGCTCGCAGGCGCCGAACAGGTCGTAGCGCTCCATCCGCTCGGTGGAGCCGTCGACGAGCTCGCGCAGCTCCCCGAGCAGGTAACGGTCGAGCACGTCGGTCTGGTCGGTTCGGAACGAGCCGACCACGCCCCCGGCGTTCGCGTAGAGCGTGAGGAAGTAGTAGGCGTTCCAGAACGGCAGCACGACGTGGCGCACCGTGTCGCGCATGCCCTCCTCGGTCACCGAGAAGTCAGCGCCGCGCAGGATCGGCGACGACAGCAGGTACCAGCGCATCGCGTCG
>JAUHYJ010000480.1 GCA_030425785.1 Acidimicrobiia bacterium
ACGGCTCCGGGTGACACCACCCCGGACGGCAGCGCACCGGACGCGACGACCGACGGCGACACCGGATCCGACGACGTTGACGGCGATGGTGACGACGGTGATGGCGACGGCGGCGGCAACAGCGCACTGATCGCCGTGATCGTCGGCGTGCTCGTCGTCGCCGGTGCCGGTGCGTTCTTCTTCGCCAAGCGCAGAGGCTCGGCAGACGACCGTGAGTGACCTCGACGCCCCGCATCCGGGGCGTTCGTCACCGAGTCGACCCGAGATGGTGAGCACCGAGCGGCGATGAACGCCGCCTACGTCACGAAGAAGGTGGTCGGGGCGTTCAGCACCCTGCTGTTCGTCCTGGTCATCAACTTCTTCCTGTTCCGGGTCGTCGCCGACGACCCCTTCGGCAGCCTGCTGCGCGGCAGCCGGGTGCCGACCGACAAGGTCGAGCAGCTCCGGAGCGACTTCGGACTCGACGAACCGACCTGGAAGCAGTTCGTGCTGTATCTGCGGCAGACGGCACAACTCGACTTCGGACTCTCGTTCCAGACCCGTCAGCCGGTGTGGGACGACATCCAGGGCAAGATCTGGCCGACGGTCCTGCTCGTCGGCGTGTCGGCGATCCTGTCGGCGCTGATCGGCGTCGTCGGCGGGTTCATCGCCGCGTGGCGACGCGGCTCGGCCACCGACTACTCGATCACGTCGTCGACGATGGTCTTCTACTCGATGCCCGACTTCTGGCTCGGCATGCTGCTGCTGTACGCCTTCGCCATCGTGCTCCCGTGGTTCCCGGTGGGCGGCATGACCGACCTGCGATCGAACGCAACCGGGCTCGGCGCCGTCTGGGACCACGCGCGTCACCTGTTCCTCCCGGGGTTGACGCTCACGTTGGCCTACCTCGGTGAGTACGCGATCGTCGCCCGGTCGTCGCTCCTCGACGTCATGGGTGAGGACTACCTGACCGTCGCCCGCGCGAAGGGCCTCCGAGACGTGAACGTCCGGCGCCGCCACGCCGTGCCGAATGCGCTCCTGCCGGTCGTGACCCTCGCGGCGATCAATTTCGGCTTCGTGCTGTCCGGCGCGATCGCCGTCGAGACCGTCTTCAGCTGGCCCGGCCTCGGCCGCGCGACGACCGACGCCATCCGCGGCCCCGACCTGCCGATGCTGCAGGCCCTGTTCCTGATCTTCAGCGCGGCCGTGATCTTCTTCAACCTGCTGGCCGACCTCCTGTACGCCTGGCTCGACCCCCGGGTGGGCACGTGAGCGTCGACGCGACCGCCGTCACCACCTCGCGGAACCCTGCGTGGGCCCGACGACGGCGCGCCCTGCACCACTTCGCCCGACAGTTCTGGGCCTCACGTCCCGGCCGGATCGGCCTGCTCCTGCTGCTCGTGTTCGTGGCCCTCGCCCTCGCCGCGCCGCTGCTCGCCGACCGCAGCGGCCTCGACACCGCCGTCGCCCGCGCCGACGGTGTCCCCCAGTGGGCATCACCGAGCGAGCACCCGCCGCTCGGCACCGACTACCTGCGCCGCGACGTCTGGGCGCAGTTCGTCTGGGGCAGCCGGATCTCGCTCTTCGTCGGTCTGGCCGCCACCGTCGTCACGATCGCGCTCGGCTCGGCGGTGGGCATCGTGTCGGGCTTCATCGGCGGCTGGACCGACTCGGTGCTGATGCGCGTCACCGAGTGGTTCCTCGTCATCCCGTTCCTGCCGCTCGCGATCGTGCTCGCGTCGGTGCTCGGCCGCTCGATCTGGAACATCATCTTCGTGATCGGTGTGACGTCGTGGCCCTCGACCGCGCGGCTCGTACGCGCCCAGGTCCTGACGGTCAAGCAGCGGCTGTTCGTCGACCGCGCCCGATCGCTCGGGGCGTCGCGCACCCACGTCGTGCTCAAACACATCCTCCCCAACGTCAGCGGCTTGATCCTCGCCAACGCCACTCTCGCCGTCCCGATCTCGATCCTGACCGAGACCACGCTGTCGTTTCTGGGGCTGGGCGACCCGCGCAAACCGTCGTGGGGCAAGACGCTCGTCGAGGCGTTCGAGAACGGTGCGATCACGCTTCGGGCATGGTGGTACTTCGTGCCCTCCGGCATCGGGATCCTGCTCGTCGTGCTGGCGTTCACCCTGATCGGCCAGACCCTCGAACGGATCGCGGATCCCCGCCTGGGGGGTCGACGGTGAACGCCCCGCTGCTCGCCGTCGACGACCTCTGGGTGCGCTACCGCGTCGCGTCCGGCGACGTCCCCGCGGTACAGGGCGTGTCGTTCCGGCTCGAGCGAGGTGCCTCGCTCGGTCTCGCCGGCGAGTCCGGCTGCGGCAAGTCGACCACCGCCAATGCGATCCTGCGGCTGCTGCCGCCCGGCACCCGCACCGAGGGCAGCATCCGGCTCGACGGCGAGGAGGTCCTCACGATGCGCCCCGGACGCCTGCGCGCCGTGCGGTGGACGACCGGCGCGATCGTGTTCCAAGGCGCGTTGCACGCGCTCAACCCGGTGCGTCGCGTCGGGCACCAGATCGCCGAGCCGATGCTCCTGCACCGGACGGCCCCGGGCTCCCGGGCGGCCGACGCACGCGCTCGCGAGCTGCTCGAACAGGTCGGTCTACCCGGCGACCGGGCCCGTTCGTACCCGCACCAGCTGTCCGGTGGGCAACGCCAGCGCGTGCTGATCGCCATGGCGCTCGCGTGCGACCCCGACCTCCTGATCGCCGACGAGCCGACGACCGCGCTCGACGTCATGGTGCAGGCGCAGGTGCTGGAACTCCTCGCCGGTCTGCGACACGACCGGGGGCTGTCGATGATCTTCATCACCCACGACCTGTCGGTCCTCACCGACGTCTGTGACGAGCTGGCGGTCATGTACGCGGGACGGATCGTCGAGGACGGCGACGCGCACGACGTGTTCGCGACGCCGCAGCACCCCTACACCCGGGGTCTCGCCGCCGCCTTCCCGACGATCGGCGACCCGGCGTCGCGGCTCGCGCCGTCCGGACTCGGCGGTGACCCGCCGGACCCGTCCGACCTGCCCGTCGGCTGCGCGTTCCACCCGCGCTGCGCGCTCGCGCGAGACGAGTGCCGCGACGGTGTGCCCGAACTCCGGCCGGCCGGACCGGACCGGAGTGCCGCGTGCATCCTCGTGGAGGCGCCGTGACCCTCGCACGCGTGCGCGATGCCCACGTGCACTTCGGCACGGCCCGAGCGGTCGATGGCGTCTCCCTCGAGGTGGGCACCGGCGAGGTCGTCGCCCTCGTCGGCGAGTCGGGATCGGGCAAGACGACGCTCGTCCGGGCGATCCAGGGGCTCCAGCCGCTGACGTCGGGCTCGGTCGAGTTCGGCGACGAGATCGGCAGTCGCGCGGGCGTCCAGATGGTCTTCCAGGACCCGACCGGCGCACTGAACCCGCGCCACACGATCCACGAGATCGTCGCCGAGGGCCTCCGCATCAGCCGACACCGGGGCGACGAGCTCGCGCTCGTCGCCGAGGCCCTCGCCCGGGCCGGGCTGCGCCCGCCCGAGCGCTTCGCCGGTCTCTACCCGCACGAGGTGTCGGGTGGACAGCGCCAGCGCGTCGTGATCGCGGGCGCGATGGTGATGGGCCCGAAGCTGCTGCTCGCGGACGAGCCGGTG
>JAUHYJ010000481.1 GCA_030425785.1 Acidimicrobiia bacterium
GACGTCGTCTTCCTGCGGGATGGTGGCGAGATCGACGTGATATCCCCGATGTTCGGCGATCAGATCGACGGCGTAGTGCAGTGCCGACAACATGCCGAGGCCGAGCAGGTCGAACTTGACGAGGCCGGCGTTGGCGCAGTCGTCCTTGTCCCACTGGAGCACGCTGCGTTGCTCCATCCGGCCCCACTCGACCGGGCAGACCTCGATGACGGGCCGGTCGCAGATGACCATGCCGCCGGAGTGGATGCCGAGGTGGCGGGGTGCGTCCTCGATCTGGCGGGCGAGGTCGAGGACCGGTTCGGGGATCGTGCAGTCGGGCTGGTCGGCGGTGGCGTCGACGCCGCCCCACGCGTCGACCTGCTTGGCGTAGGCATCCTGCTGGCCGGTCGAGTGGCCGAGCGCCTTGGCCATGTCGCGGATCGACGAGCGGGCGCGGTAGGTGATGACGTTCGCGACCTGGGCGGTGTGGTGGCGGCCGTAGCGCTCGTAGACGTACTGGATGACCTCCTCCCGCCGGTCGGATTCGATGTCGATGTCGATGTCGGGAGGACCATCACGTTCCGTCGACAGGAACCGTTCGAACAGCAGCCCGAGCGACACGGCGTCGGCCTTGGTGACACCGAGGGCGTAGCAGACCGCCGAGTTGGCCGCGCTGCCGCGCCCTTGGCAGAAGATGTCGTTGCGGCGGCAGAACTCGACCAGGTCCCACACGACGAGGAAGTAGCCGGGGAAGCCGAGCTGCTCGATGATGTCGAGCTCGCGGTCGATCGTGGCCCAGGCGCGAGCGCGCATCGACAGGTCTTCGTGGGCGTCGGGACGGTCGCCGTACATCCGCCGGCCGCCGAGCTCGGTGATGTGGCGGAGGTACTGCATCTCGGTCATCGGCCGACCGTCGGGCCCGTCGGGGCACGGGAACGGGGGCAGGTTCGGGGCGACGAGCGACAGGTCGAACGCGGCGGCGCGGCCGATCTCGCCCGCCAGTTCGACCACACCCGGGTAGCGGGCGAACCGTCGGAGCTGCTCGGCACCCGAGCGCAGGTGAGCACCCGCACACGCGGGCAGCCAGCCGTCGAGCTCGTCCATGCTGCGCCGGGCGCGCACCGCGGCGATGGCCGTGGCGAGCTGACGCTGGGCCGGGGCGGCATAGTGGACGTTGTTGGTGGCGACGCATTCGACCCCGACCTGGTGCGCGAGCGCGACCAGTGCGTCGTTGCGGGCCGAGTCGAGCGGGTCGCCGTGGTCCCACAGCTCGACCAGTACCCGATCGCGCCCGAACGCGCTGACCAGTCGTTCGAGCTCGCGGCGGGCGGCGGCCGGGCCGTGCTCGATCAACGCCTTCGGCACCGCCCCCTTGCGGCACCCGGTGAGCACCCAGGACACCCCGCTCACCTGGTCGGCGACGTCGGCGAAGGTGAACTGCGGCGCCCCCTTCTCCCCCGCCAGATGGCCCAGGCTCAGTGCACGTGCCAGACGCGCATAGCCAGATGGCCCGTCGGCGAGCACGAGCAGGTGGGTGCCGTGCGGGTCGGGGGCGTGGGCGTCGGGCAGCTCACCGGTGTCGACCTGGAACAAGGTGTCGCCTTCCGGCCGGGCGACGTGCTGGTCGACGCCGAGGCCTGGGGTCAGGGTGATCTCGGCACCGAACACGGTCGGCAGGCCGACGGCGCGGGCGGCCTCGGCGAATCGGACGACGCCGTAGAAGCCGTCGTGGTCGGTCAGAGCGAGCGCCTCGAGGCCGAGCCGGGCGGCCTCGGTGGCGAGCTCTTCGGGGTGGGACGCGCCGTCGAGGAACGAGTAGTTCGAATGGCAGTGCAACTCGGCGTACGGCACCGTGCCGGGCACCCGGGTGAGTGACAGATCATCAGGGGGTTGGAACGTCTGGCGCTTGCGCCCCCAGGCGGGCGAGTCACCACCGGCGTTCCAGGAGGGCGAACCGGGGGCGCGCCCGTCACGCCCCTTGCGCCCCGAGAGCGTCGATTCGAGCTCGCTCCAGGTCCACGACGGATTGTTGAAACCCAAGACCGCGAGTATCGAACAAACGTTCGCACGCGCGCAAGAGCGACGAGCAGCGAGCCGAACTGTTCGACCGGCTCGACGGCGAGCTGCTCGACGTCGCAGCGATGGTGGCCGAAGCGGCTGATGCGGTCGGGTCGGCTCCAGCAAACCTCAGACGTCGTCGCAGCGCCGCCCGCGAACCCGCTCCCGCGCTGCGCGCACCACCACGCCGAGGTGCACGACCCGAGTGGGACCCATCGCTCGGCGCGAGAGCGGTCAGTCCTCGATCACGTCGAGGCCCTGCTCACGGAGGCGAGCGAGGTTGTCGAGCATCTGCTGGAGGACGTCGGGCGGGTGCGGCTCCCAGTCCGGCACCTCGTCGACGACCCGCAACGGGTGCCGGGTCCGGTACGACCGCGTCACGTTGCCGGGGAACTTCTTGTTCGTCACGTTCGGGTCGTCCTCGAACGGTCCGGTCGGCTCGACGACGTAGACGCGACCGTCCTCGGCGACGCCGGCCAACGCCACCGCCAACTCGGCCGCCCAGACGGCAGGCTCCATCAGCGCGGAGAAGTAGACGTGGTTCGAGATCCGGCCCGTCTGGTAGTTCGACCCGTGGCCAGGAACGAGTTCGTCACCGGCGGTGAACACGGTCCGCGTCCCGTGGAAGAACGGTCCCGTCACGTGATCACATCGATCGAACGTGACCGGGACGTGGTCGGTGTCGCCTGCAGCGATCGCCTCGGCGATCGTCGTCGGCTCGTGGCGCTCGTGATCGGTCATCGTTCCCCCTCGATCCCCGGTCCCGCCAGGAACCGGTGCGACAGGGTATCGACCCGGGCGACGCACTCACTCCGGTGATCGCGTGAGGTTCCTGCGCAGAGCTCTGCGCAGGAACCTCACGCGAATCCGAGGAGCGTCAGTCGCGCCAGGTGGGGCGGGGTGGGCGCCAGCGATGGGCCGCCCCTGCCACCAGCCAGGCCCCACCGGCACAGATCGCCGGCACGATCACCACGAGGGCGGCGACGACGAGCCACGGGAACCCGACCGGCACCGCATACGCGCCGTCTCCGGACCGCGTCACCCGATCGACGACCCACGTGGGCGCGAACCCCGGGACGATGCCGAGTCCGGTCCCGACCAGTGCCAACACCGCCGCCCGGGCCGCGGCCTGTCGACGCATCGTGGCCGGCGTGGCACCGACGACGAGGAACGTGTCGCGCTCCTCGCGCCCCTCGGCCGCCGCGAGCGCCAGCCCGATCGACACGACCAACAGCGAGGCGCAACCCGCAGCTCGTTCTCGTGCCCCTCACCGCAGGGTCGGGCGCCGGTAGCGGCTCGTGCGGCGACCGGCCCACCGTCCGGAGAGCCAGAACACCAACGGGACGCCGACCGCGATGGCGGCGAGACCGGCGAATCGCCACCCGGCGTCGGCCGGATTCCGGAGCAGCGTCGCGTCGCCGGGCGCATCGGGATCGACCAGCACCGCGACGTCGGTGGTCGCGGTCAGCTCGTCGAGCACGTCCCGCGCCTCCTGCCGATCGCGGAACCGTCGTTCCGGCACGAACACGTCGTCGTTCGCGAAGTCGACGCCCCCGACGGTGTACTCGTAGT
>JAUHYJ010000482.1 GCA_030425785.1 Acidimicrobiia bacterium
GTCGACACCGCACACACCGGCCACGCCACGGGCCACCACCGACACCGGCCCGACCATCTGGCCGAGCTCGGCGATCGCGTCCTCGTCGGACGGGTCTGCTGCGTAGGCCCGGATCGCCGCTTCGTACCGCTCGAGCGTCTCGGCGGCGCCGCCTTCGAACACCTCGGCCGCGGCGCCGACCTCGTCGGCGTACGCCGTGAACGCGGTGTCGATCTCGCCGTCGTCGGTGGCGTCACCTGCGGGCTGCGCCTCGAGCATCGTCGTCCAGGCCGTGCAGATCGGATTGGCGGTGGTCGGCGACTCGGGCGACCCCGAGCCGCACGCAGCGACCGTGGCCAGCAGTCCGACGATCACGATCGGTGCCGCGTGCATCAGCCGGCTGCGGCTGTCGCCAGCTCGCGGAGTTCGGTGATCGCGGCGGCGACGCCGTCGGGGTGGTTGAAGACGGCCGATCCGGCGACGAACACGTTCGCCCCGGCCCGAGTGGCCGCCTCGATCGTGTCGGCGCCGACCCCACCGTCGACCTCGAGGTCGATCTGGTCGCCGAGACCGGCGTCGTCGATCATCGCGCGGATCTCGGCGATCTTCGGCTCCATCGTCGGCAGGTACGACTGACCGCCGAAACCGGGATTGACCGTCATCACCAACACCAGATCGACCAGGTCGAGCACGTGGCGGATCGCGATCGCCGGCGTCGACGGGTTCAGGACGACCGCCGCCGATGCCCCCAGTGAGCGGATGTGCCCGAGCGTCCGGTGCAGATGCACCTCGGCCTCGGGATGCACGATGAGGCGCGAGCAGCCGGCGTCGACCCACCGGTCGGCGAAGGCGCAGGCGTCCTGCACCATGAGGTGTGCCTCGAACGGCAGATCGGTGATGGGTCGGCACGCCTCGACCACGTGCGGTCCGAACGTGATGTTGGGCACGAACACCCCGTCCATGACGTCCCAGTGGACGATGTCGGCGCCACCGGCGGCCAGGGCCGCGACCTCCTCGCCCATGCGGGCGGCGTCGGCGGCGAGGACGGACGGCGAGATCTGGATCGGACGCGTCACGGCCGAAACGCTACCGGTCGCCGCGGGCGACGATCACTCGTCGTCGTCGCCCCACGACTCCCATTCCTCGTCGTCGGCCTCCCAGGTGTCGTTGCGCTGTTCGACCGTCTGCTTCCAGTTCTCGGCCTCGCCCTTCGTGCGGTACGGGCCGAGCATGTGGTCGCCCGGGCCCCGCTCGTCGGCGGGCACCGCCCGCTGTCGTTCGAGGTCCCAATACCACTCGGCGGAGGTCTCGTTGCCGGTGGTGTCGTCGCCGTCGTTCATGGGCCCAGCTTCGCACAGCGTTCAGGTGTTGCGCCTAGTGTCCCGACGATGTCCGACCGTGCGGTCCTGCGCCCCGAACGCTACGTCGCCGGCGGCGAGGCGCTCGCCCGCGACGACGACGGCAGGGTCGTGTTCGTGCGCGGCGGCATCCCCGGCGACGAGGTGATCGCCGAGACGACCGAGCGCAAGAAGGACTGGCGGCGCGCCGTCGTCGACGAGGTCATCGTGCCCGCGCCCGATCGCGTCGAAGCTCCGTGTCCGCAGCGCCGGCGCGGATGCGGCGGCTGCGACTGGCAGGAGCTCGCCGTGCCGGCACAGCTCCCGGCCAAGATCGAGATCGTCCGCGATGCGTTCCGCCGCACCGCGCATCTGCCCGATGCCGTGCTGACCACCGGCGCATCGGTGCGGCCGGAGGGCTATCGCACGACGATCCGCGTCATCGGCGACGGCGCCGGCCGTCCCGCCTACCGCGCCGACCGATCGCACGATGCCGTCGCGGCGACGGGCTGCCTGGTCGCCCACCCGGCGCTTCGCGAGTTACTCGAGGACATCACCGTTCCCGCCGACGTCGAGGTCACCCTGCGCGTCTCGGCGGCGACCGGCGAGCGGGTCGCGCTCTGGAACCGGCACGCCGGCGACGTGACGGGGCTCCCGGCCGATGCGGGCGTCGGGCCCGACGCCGTGGTGCACGAGCAGGTCGCGGGACACCGGTTCCGCGTGTCGGCCGGGTCGTTCTTCCAGAGCGGGCCGGCCGCCGCCGAGCTGCTCGTCGCCGCCGTCCGTCGGGCCGCACCCGAGCTCGTCGGCGCTGCCACGGTGCTCGACGCGTACGCCGGGGTGGGGCTGTTCGCGCTGGCCGCCACCGACCCGTCGTCGACGCTCGTCACGATCGAGTCGTCCCGATCAGCCGTCGCGGACGCGACGGCGAACCTCGCAGGTCGGTCGGCGTCGATCGAGCTCGGCCAGGTCGGCCGGTGGCGGCGCGGCCGCGGCCAGCACATCGACGTCGCGATCGCCGATCCCGCTCGCTCGGGGCTCGGCCGGCCGGGCGTCGGCGCGATGGCCAGCTCCGGCGCGCCGATCCTCGTCCTCGTCAGTTGTGATCCGGTGGCGGCCGCACGCGACGCCGCGCTGCTCGCGAAGCACGGCTACGACCACGACGGCACCGAGGTCCTCGACTTGTTCCCGCACACCCACCACGTCGAGTGCGTCACCCGATTCGTCCGACGCTGACGCACCCGGCGAGGTGACGGCACCCTCGGCGCTGGCACACTGGCGCCGTGATCCGCCCCGTCCTGTCCAACGAGGTCGCCGATGCCGTCGCCGACGGGCGACCGGTCGTCGCGCTCGAGTCGACGATCTTCTCCCATCTCGGCCTCCCGTCGCCCCACAACGCGGCGGCGCTCGACCGATGCCTGACCGCCGTCCGGACCGGGGGAGCGGTCCCGGCGATCACGGCGGTGCTCGACGGCGTCGCCCGGGTCGGGCTCGAGCGCGACGAGCACGAGCGCATCCTCGGCCCGGCCCGCAAGGCCGCCGAGCGCGACCTGCCCGTTGCCATCGCTCAGCGGTGGGAGGTCGGTGCCACCACGGTGTCGGCGTCGGTGGCCCTCGCCGCCCACGCCGGCGTGCGGGTCTTCGCGACGGGCGGCATCGGCGGCGTCCACCGCGGCGCCGAGATCACCGGCGACATCAGCGCCGACCTCGACGCCATGGCGCACCATCCCGTCGTCACCGTCAGCGCCGGTGCCAAGGCCTTCCTCGACCTGCCGCGCACCCTTGAGTATCTCGAGACCGTCGGCGTGCCCGTGCTCGGCTGGCGCCACGACGACTTCCCGGCCTTCTACACCCGGTCGTCGGGCGTCCCCGTCGCCCACCGCGTCGAGTCGGCCGCCGAGGTCGCAGCGGTCTTGGCCAACCGCACCCGCGACCGCTCCGGCGTGCTCGTCGCCGTGCCGATCCCGGAGGCCGACCAGCTCGACGCTGACGAGCTCGACGCCGTTCTCGCCCGAGCGCTCGCCGACTGCGACGCCGCCGGCATCGTCGGGGCTGCCGTCACCCCGTTCGTGCTCGGTCGCATCGGCGAGGCGACCGACGGACGCAGCGTGCCCGCGAACCTCGCCCTCGCCGAACACAACGCCGGCGTCGCGGCCGAGATCGCGGTCGCCGTCAGCGCCTGACGCCGCGAAGCGTCAGGGCTCGAGCGGGAGGTCGGTGAGCGCCTCCATCACCGACCCCGACGTCGGTGCGGTGCCGACGGCGAGCTG
>JAUHYJ010000483.1 GCA_030425785.1 Acidimicrobiia bacterium
CGACGCCGCAGTCGCCGCAGCCCGCGCCGCGTTCCCGGCGTGGCGGGCGACACCACCGCTCGAGCGCGCGGCGCGACTGCGCGAGGTGGCCGCCGTGATCCGCGCCAACGCCGGCGAACTGGCGATGCTGGACGCCCGCAACGGCGGCAACCCGGTCACGGCCCTCATGCGGTTCATGGAGATCGCCGCCGAGTCGGTCGACTTCTTCGCCGGGCTCGTCACCGAGCTGAAGGGCGACACGATCCCGATGGGAGGCGACCGTCTCAACGTGACGGTGCGCGAGCCCATGGGCGTCGTCGCCCGCATCACGGCCTTCAACCACCCGCTCATGTTCACCGCCAGCCGACTGGCACCACCGCTCGCCGCCGGCAACACGGTCGTCATGAAGCCGCCGGTACAGGATCCACTGTCGGCGCTGCGGCTCACCGAGCTGATCGGCGATCTGCTCCCGCCGGGCGTGCTGTCGGTCGTGACCGGTGGTGCCGTCACCGGTGAGGCACTGGCGCTCCACCGGGGGGTCGCGGCGATCTCGCTGATCGGCAGCGTCGGCACGGGCAAGGCCGTCATGCGGTCCGCAGCCGAGACCCTGAAGCCGGTCGTGCTCGAACTCGGCGGCAAGAACGCGCTCATCGCCTGTGCCGACGCCGACCCCGACGAGGTCGCGGCGGCGTGCGTCGACGGGATGAACCTGGCGTGGGCGGGGCAGTCGTGCGGGTCGACCAGCCGGGCGTTCCTGCACGCCGAGGTCCACGATGCGGTGCTCGACCGGATCGTCGACCAGTGCGCGCGCTTCCGACCTGGCATCCCGACCGACCCGGCGACGACGATGGGCGCGCTGGTCAGCCGGGCACAGCACGAGCGCGTCCTCGCGTACATCCGGCGCGGCATCGACGAGGGCGCCCGACTCGTCGTCGGCGGCGGTCCGCCCGACGATCCGGCCCTCGCCGCCGGCAACTTCGTCGAGCCGACCGTGTTCGCCGACGTCACGACCGACATGGCGATCGCGCGCGAGGAGATCTTCGGGCCCGTGCTGTCCGTCCTGCGCTGGGACGACGAGCAGCGGATGCTCGCCGACGTCAACGCGCTCGACTACGGCCTGACCGGCGCCGTCTGGACGCGCGACCTCGATCGGGCGATGCGCCTCGCGTCGGGCGTCGAGGCCGGCTTCGTCTGGGTCAACGAGGTCGCCAAGCACTTCGTCGGTGCCCCCTTCGGCGGGGTCAAGCAGTCGGGGATCGGCCGCGAGGAGTCGATCGCCGAGCTGTACGCGTTCACCGACGAGAAGAACATCCACCTGCGGTTCCGCCCGTAGCTCGCGGCGAGGCCGCCGCCGGTCAGCCGCCGAGGCGACGGTCGGAGACGACGAACGACGCCGCGGTCATCAGGGAGAGCACGAGCATCGACCACACCAGCGCCGACGAGCCCCAGGCATCGATCGACTGCCCGATCAGCCACGGGAAGGCCAACCCACCGACGCCGGCCGCGCCGACGAACCACGAGGTGGCGTAGCCGGTGATGTGGATGCGGCGCTCGAGGTAGCTCAACATGACCGGGAACTGGGGTGCGGTCGCCACGCCGAAGAGCGCGGTGCCGAACCAGACCGGACCGGCCCGCCCGTCGCCGACGACGAGCACCAGCGCCCCGACGGTCGTGAGCGTGCACGACCCGATCAGCACGATCTTCGGCCGGAACCGGTGCGCGATCGCGCTGTTGACGACGCGCCCCGCCGTGAAGCCGATCCAGAAGGTCGCGGTCAGCCAGGTCACGGCGAGGTCCGACAGATCGATCTCCTCGCCGTAGGTCGGGATCCACCCGGCGAAGCCGACCTCGAGCCCGACGTACACCATGAAGAACGCTGCCAGCAGGGCGAGCAGCCTCGGCGGCGGGCTCTGATCCTGGTCGTCGGTGGCGACCCGCTGGCGCGGTGAACGCACGGCCAGCGCGGTACCGGCGAGCACGACGCACGCCGCCGCGCAGACGCCGGTCGCCACCCCGAGGCCGAGGTACACGAGCAGCGGTGCCGACAGCGCTCCGATACCGAAGCAGAGATGGAGCACGTTCATCGCGCGACCGCCCTCCGAACCGGTCTCCCACATCAGCATCGTGTTGGCGCCGACGTCGCCGATCGCCGCGCCGATGCCTGCCAGCACGAAGGCGGCGAACAACGCCCACAGCGTGGTCAACAGCGGCACGATCGCGAGACCGACGGCGAGCACGAGCAGCGACACCGCGAAGACGCGGTGACCGACGAAGCGGTCGAGCAGGCGGCCGCCGGCGAACGACCCGGCCACGTAGCCGGCCGACTGCCCGACGAAGAGCACACCGATGCTGCCGATGTCGACGCCGGCCGTGTCGCGGAGCTCGGACAGGGCGGGGCCGAGGATGCTGAGGGACAGCCCGACCGCGAGGAAGGCGCACCAGTACAGCACGACCGGGGCCGTGACGGCTGCGTGGACCGTGGTCGGCGTCGTGTCAGTGGCCACAGCCGCAGCCGCCACCGCAGCAGCCGCCACCACCGGCCGGCACCGGCGACATCGCTCCGGACGCGGCCCCGGTGCGCGCGAACACCGACAGCAGGCGCACGGTGTCGTCGTGGCCGTCGGGGCACGTCGCCGGGTCGCCCGACTCGCTCATCGACCGGCGGACCTCGAACGCGTCGTCGCAGGTGCGGCACCGGAACTCGTACGTCGGCATGGCGGACATCGTACGGCATGCTCTGCGGATGGCTCTCGTCCGCCCCGCACAGCAGCGCAGCATCGAGCTGGCCGAGGCCGGCCGCATCCCCGACCTCGCGATCCGGGCCGCCGTCAAGGCGCGTACCGCGGCCCGGCTCCGCGGCCTTCGGCGCGGCACGGTCGACGAGCACTGGGAGCGTCGCCGGGCGCTGATGGCCGAGCGCGCCGAGCGGCCGATCACGGCCGAGGTCGACGCCGCCAACGCCCAGCACTACGAGGTGCCGGCCGGGTTCTTCGAGGTCGTGCTCGGTCCTCGGCTGAAGTACTCGTCGTGCGTGTGGCCGGACGGCGACCCGACGCTCACCGAGGCCGAGGAGCACACGCTCGCGCTCACGGCCGAGCGGGCCGGCATCGCCGACGGGCAGCGGGTGCTCGACCTCGGGTGCGGCTGGGGGTCGTTCACGCTGTGGGCGGCCGAACGGTTCCCCGGGTGCGAGGTCACGGCGCTGTCGAACTCGCACGGACAGCGTGAGTTGATCGAGGCGCGAGCCGCGGCGCGCGGCCTGTCGAACGTGTCGGTGATCACCGGCGACGCCGGGACGGTCGAGCTGCCCGGCCGGTTCGACCGGGTCGTGTCGGTCGAGATGATGGAGCACGCGTACAACCATCGGGCGCTCCTGGCGAAGGTCGCCGCGGCGCTCGAACCCGACGGGCGCTTGTTCGTCCACGTGTTCACCCACGCCACCGAGACGTGGGAGTTCGACGCCGGCGACGACGACTGGATCGGCCGGTGGTTCTTCACCGGCGGCACGATGCCGTCCGACGACCTGCTGCTGCACGAGCAGCGCGACCTCGTGCTGCTCGATCACTGGCGCCACTCGGGTACGCACTACGAGCGGACGCTGAA